>QHYA01000190.1 GCA_003223995.1 Acidobacteriota bacterium
GATCAGCTGCCTGTGCTGGGGATGGTAGCGGGGGACGCCAAGGTAGCTCGACACCCCCTCCGGGCCCACGCTCTCTTCGACCTGCCCCCCCTCGGAGACGACCTTCCGGGCGATCTTTCGGCAAATGCTGGCGATCTCCCGCTCGAGGTTTCTCACCCCCGCTTCCCGCGTGTGCCGCTCGATGATCGTCTGGATCGCGTCGGCCGACAGCTTCACCCTTGCCTGGTCCAGCCCGTGCTGGGAAAGCTGCTTGGGGACGAGGAACCTCTCGGCGATCGCCTGTTTCTCGCGCAGAGTGTAGCCGGCGATGCGGATGACCTCCATCCTGTCCTTCAGAGCGGCCGGGATGGTGTGGATGATGTTCGCCGTCGCGATGAACATCACCTCGGACAGGTCGAATTCCGTGTCCACGTAATGGTCGAGGAACGAGTGGTTCTGCTCGGGGTCGAGCACCTCGAGCAGGGCCGCGGAAGGGTCCCCCCGGAAGTCCATCGACATCTTGTCCACCTCGTCGAGGAGGAAGACCGGGTTCTTGGTCCCCGCCTTGCGCATCATCTGGATGATCTGGCCGGGGAAAGCACCGATGTAGGTCCGCCTGTGGCCGCGGATCTCCGCCTCGTCCCGTACGCCCCCCAGCGACAGCCTCACGAACCTTCTTCCGGTCGCCCGGGCGATCGACTTGGCGAGGGATGTCTTCCCGACCCCGGGCGGCCCGACGAAGCACATGATCGAGCCGCGCGTCTTCGTTTTCACGAGCTGCCGGACGGCCAGGAACTCGAGAATGCGCTCCTTGACCTTCTCCAGCCCATGATGGTCCTCTTCGAGGATCTTCTCCGCTCTCTTGATGTCCATCAGCTCGCGAGACTTCTTCGCCCACGGCACGGCCAGGAGCCATTCGAGGTAGTTGCGAGAGACCGTGGCCTCGGCCGAGACGGGCGGCATCACCTCCAGCCGCTTGAGCTCCTGGAGGGCTTTCTCCCTGGCCTCCTTCGGCATCCTCGCCTTTTCGATCTTCTGTCGGAACTCATCGATCTCGTTGATCCGGTCATCACGCCGCCCCAGCTCCTGCTGGATCGCCTTCATCTTTTCGTTGAGGTAGTACTCCTTCTGGGCCTTCTCCATCTGCTTCTTGACGCGGGTGTGGATCTTCCGGTCCACCCGGAGCTTGTCGATCTCTTCCTCGAGGATCCGCGCCATCGCCTCGAGCCTCTCCCGGGGCTGTACGGTCTCCAAGAGGGTCTGCCGCTCCTCGAGGCTGATGTTCAGGTGGGCGGCGATGGTGTCCGTCAGGCGGCCCGGCTCGGTCACCCGTACGGTCGACAGCAAGGTCTCGTAGGGAAGGCTGGGGCTGTACTTGACGTACTTCTCGAACAGCGACGTGAGCTGGTTCATCAGTGTCTCGAGCTCGGCCGTCTTGTCCGCCTTTTTCTCGATGACTTTCAGCAAGGCGGAGAGGTATCCGGCCGGGGTTTCCTCCAGCTCGATGGCCCGGGCCCGGGCCGCCCCCTCCACAAGCAGCTTCACGTTGCCGTTCGGCAACTTCAGGCTCTGGACGATGTTGGCGATCGTGCCGACGGTGTTGATCTCGTCAGGCTTGGGGTCGTCCACCTGCGCGTCGCGCTGGGTCGCGAGAAAGATCCGCCGTGACTCTGCGAGGGACCGCTCCACGGCAGCCAGGGAGGATTTCCGGCCGACGACGAAGGGGACCATCGTGTAGGGGAACACCACGATGTCTCGCAAGGGGACCATCGGCATGTGCTGGATGACATCGCCCGGATTCTGTATGGTTTGATCTTTCATGACGCTCCCGTCGTTGTCGCGTTTCCTGCGCTTTCCTGGGGGGTGGGCCCGAGCGGGACGGCCGGGGCCCTCGGCCTCTAGCCCGCCTTCTGCATGAGCCCGGGCGGGTTGAGCTTCTTCACCATCTCCCGGGTGATCACGCACTCCTTGACGTTCCGCTCCGAGGGAAGCTGGTACATCAGGTCCAGCATCAGGTCCTCCAGGATGAGCCTCAGCCCTCGAGCGCCGATCTTGCGTTCCAGCGCCATCTGGGCGACCTCTTCGAGAGCCTCGTCCTCGAAGCGCAACTCGACATCTTCGTACTCGAAGATCCTCTGGTACTGCTTGATCAGCGCGTTGCGCGGCTGGGTGAGGATCTGGACGAGCGCGTTGCTGTCGAGGTCCCCCAGGGTGGCTACCACGGGCAGCCGCCCAACGAACTCGGGGATGAGGCCGAACTTGATCAGGTCGGCCGGCTGGACCTGCTCGAGCGTCCCCTGGGAGACGCGGTCCTTCCGGGACCGCACCTCCGCCTTGAAGCCCATCGCCTTCTTGCCGATGCGGTGCTCGATGAGGCCCTCCAGACCCACGAAAGCTCCCCCGCAGATGAAGAGGATATTGGTCGTATCGACGGGGATGAAGTCCTGATGCGGATGCTTGCGGCCCCCCTGGGGAGGCACGTTGGCAATGGTTCCCTCGAGGATCTTCAGCAACGCCTGCTGCACCCCTTCTCCGGAAACGTCCCGTGTGATCGAAGGGTTCTCTCCCTTGCGGGCGATCTTGTCGACCTCGTCGATGTAGATGATCCCGCGCTGACACTTCTCGACGTCGTTGTCGGCCGCCTGCAGCAGCTTGAGGATGATGTTCTCGACGTCCTCGCCCACGTAGCCCGCTTCCGTCAGCGTGGTGGCGTCCACGATCGCGAACGGCACCGACAGCAATCGCGCCAGCGTCTGCGCCAGCAGCGTCTTCCCCGTCCCGGTCGGACCGATGAGGAGGATGTTGCTCTTGGCGACCTCCACATCATGCTTGCGCTTGGAAAGCTCGCCTCTCTTGTAGTGGTTGTAGACCGCCACGGCGAGCTTCTTCTTCGCCTTCTCCTGGCCGATCACGTACTCGTCGAGAAAGGACTTGATCTCGACGGGCTTGGGGATCCGCGACTCCGAGGAGCGCTCCTCCGGCTCGCGCTCCTCGGCGATGATGTCGAGGCAGATGTCCACGCACTCGTCGCAGATGTAAACGGTCGGGCCCGCGATGAGCTTGCGCACATCGCGCTGGTTCTTGTTGCAGAAGGAACAGCGGAGGGGATCCCCCTCGCCTTTCTTACGCGCCATCTCCATCCATGCCTGTTCCCGTTCCGCCCCTTTACTCGCGGCGCGAAATGACCTGGTCGATGATTCCGTATTCCTTCGCCTGGCCGGCCGTCATGATGAAATCACGGTCAGAATCCGAGTCAATCCTCTGCCGGGGCTGACCCGTGTGCCGAGAAAGGATGTCGCTCAGCCGGTCCTTGATCTGGAGAATCTCCTTCGCCTGGATGGCGATGTCCGACGCCTGGCCGGTAAAGCCCCCCATCGGCTGGTGAATGATCACCCGCGAGTTCGGCAGGGCGAACCGCTTGCCGGCCGCGCCGGCCGTGAGCAGCACCGCTGCCATGCTGGCCGCCTGCCCGATACAGATGGTCGTGATGTCCGGTTTGACGAACTGCATCGTGTCGTAGATGGCAAGGCCCGCCGTAACCGATCCACCGGGGCTGTTGATGTAGATGGAGATGTCCTTGTCCGGATCCTCAGCCTCGAGAAAGAGAAGCTGCGCGATCACCAGGTTGGACATGTTGTCGTCGACCGGGCTGCCGATGAAGATGATGTTGTCCTTCAGGAGCCGGGAGTAGATGTCGTAGGCTCGCTCCCCTCGGCTTGTCTGCTCCACCACCATCGGTATCAGGGGCATTGAATCCGGCCTCCAGCATCGTCACGAAGTAATTGTAGCCTGATTCAAGACAAAGTCAAGCGTCTTTTCCCTAAGTATCTGAGATCTAAGGGCTTGTAACGCTCCGCCCTTCTCGAGCCTCTGCCGAATCTGCTGGGGCCGAAGGCCCAACTCGCTCGCTTCGCGTTCGATCCTGTCAGACACCTCCGAATCGGTGACATCGAGACCTTCCCGCCGAGCAATCTCATCCAACAGGAGCGTCCCGCGGACGCGCCTGCGGGCCAGGGGAAGCTCCTGCTCGCGTATCTCCTTCCAGTCCACCCCTGCCTTCTCGGGGTCCATCCCACGCGCCATCATCCCTCGGACGATGTCCTCCATCTGGCGGCGAAGCTGCTCTTCGACCATGACATCCGGCAGATCGAAGTCGTGCGCGTCGATCAGCTGCCGCATGGCGCTCTCGAGCGCGGCCCGCCGCGCATGGCGCTCTCGCAGGGTGTACTCGACGCGGCGGCCCGCGAGATGGCCGTCCTGGTAGTCCGCCGGGTACGACACGTGGAAGAGCTTCTCGCTGCCGGGAGAGGCTCCGGACAGCGCTTCGTTGAACTCCGGCAGGTTCTCCGGAGCCCCCGCGGCCATCATCATCTCTTCCTTCCGGAAGGTCTTGCCGTCTTCCTCGATGAAGCGTCCCACGACATCGACGACGACGTAGTCGCCCTCCACGATCGTGCGGGGCTCGACGGGGAGGAAGCGCGCGGCCGACTCCCGCAGGGATTCCAGGGCCTGCTCGACCTCCTCATCGGTCGGCTCCACGCGGGGGCGGGTGATCTCCAGGCCGCGGTACCTCCCCAGAGGGACCTCCGGACGCACCTCGAACAGCGTGCGGAAGCGCAGAGGTTCGCCGGAGCGGAACTCCACCTCCTCGACGACCGGATCGTGGAGAGGATCCAGCCCTTTCTCCGCCACCGCCTGGGCATGATATTCGCCCATCAGCCGCTCCTTGACCTCCTGCTCCAGCTCCTTCGCGAAGCGCTGGCGAACCAGACCGGGCGGCACATGCCCCTTGCGGAAGCCCGGGACACGGACCGATTTCGCGTACCCGCGGACGAGCTTCTCCATCTCCCGCTCCACCTCCGCGGGCGGAACCTCGACCTCCATCCGCTTCTTAACCGGACTGACGTCCTCGACCTGAACCTTCATCTCCGTCCGCTTTCCGGAGCCGTTCTTTCCGGAGGCGTCTCGCGTAAGGGCGCGCCGACGTGGTGCGAAAGGGGGGATTCGAACCCCCACGGTCTCCCACGGGATCCTAAATCCCGCGCGTCTGCCAGTTCCGCCACTTTCGCAAGCATGGTCTCGTGTCGTCTCTCCTCTGAATCGATCATAGGTTTCTTCCTCCGCGAGTGTCAACGAAACGGAGCGTTAGCAGCTTCAGCGCGGTTCAGCGCCTTCAGCGACGGCCTGTTCGGATGGCGGGGAAGAGCGTTCCCGGGGGACCTTCGCGAGCGCTCGAGGAGTTGGTGAGCCGCGGAGGAATCGAACCTCCAACCCGCAGATTAAGAGTCTGCTGCTCTACCAATTGAGCTAGCGGCCCCTTTTGCAGTATCAGACAAAGCCGACGGAGGAGTCAAGGAGAAGGAAGCGACGCCGCTTTCCTCTCGACTTCCCACGAAACGACGACGGTTCTCGGTGCCCCCGACTCTCTCGAGGGGGACAGGCCGACGGGGAGCAGCGGGTCCGCGAGCAGCCGCAGCAGGCCTTGCGGAGGAGAGGAAGGCTGGGTGTTGGCGGATCCTCCGACGATGACGGAGCCGAACAGGTTCGCGTCTCCTCCGGCTCGCAAGTCCCCCGCGATGATCAGCAAGCCCTCGAAGGCGAGAGCGATATCCGTCGCGGGGCCGGAGAGCTGCCGGACCGCGCCAGCCGCCGGAGTGGTCAAGGCGAGCCGGCGGAACGAGGCCCCCGGCGCCAGAGGATCGGATGGATACTGGAGCTGGAGGAACGGCTCCGCGGCATTGCAATGCCCGTCGCCGTTGGTGTCCGCGCACGGCTCGCCAGGCGGACCTATCCTGCGGACCCTCCCCTGCCAGCCGATCCCATCGAACCCGAGGGAAGAGGTGCCCACGAACAGCACCCCGGCGCTCCACCAGCCGCTGCCGAGCACGACCGGAGGAGCCAGGTTGTCCGCCGTGCCATCACCGTCCGCATCCGCCGGGGCCTTTCCGTCGACCGTGTCGAAGAAGAACAATCCCTGGCGGCCGCGTGTCGCCTGGTCCACGGAGACGGCCGCTGACGATCCTTCCTCCCGCCAGCCGCCGGACGAGGGATCGAAGGAGTAGTAGTGGTGTCCCCCGAAGCCGGTGCGAGCCGCCATTTTCCAGAGGTCGTAGTCCAGATCCGGAACAGGATCGAAGCTGGCGTTCTGAAGAAGATTGCTCCGGTCAGAATCGGAATCGTAGGGGCCGCCGGGTCCGGCGGGAAGATCCGCGGGATCGAAAGGCCACGGCAGCTCGTCGGGCAAGCTGCTCGATGGGGCCAGGACCAGCGACCTCCCCGCCGAGGCGAAGAACCAAGGATCCTCCAGCGTATCGTCAGGTCTCGCCCACCATTCGTTCCAGTCGGAGGTTCCGTCCGCATCGGTGTCTTCGGCTGTCCCGTCTCCGTCCTCATCCGGCAGGATCGGGCGCGCGGGGGCCCGCCGCGGCCAGCCCGAGGGGACTGCCGGCGAAGAGGGAGATGGGATCCAGATGTCTCCGCGCGCCGCGACGATCCCCCAGCGGGCTTCCAGACCGCTTCGCAGGTCTATGTCCCCGGCCGCCAGCAGTGGCCCGCGCGCCTTGCGATAGGGGGGATCCGTCAGGACGGTCCGGACGCTGCGTGTCGCGACCTCCCGTTGCCCCGGAAGGGTGTAGTCCGCCAGCAAGCTGACAGTGACCTCGATCGTGGCGACGCCGAATCTCAAGGGTCGCCCTCCGATCCTGTGGACTGGAGGAGCAAAGATGTCGATGCGGCTGATGCGCGCCCGCTCCCTCTCCGAGGGGAACCCCGGAAAGAGTCTGTCGGCGAGAAGGTCGAGGAACGCTTGCTCGGAGGCCGAGCCCGCTCTCGAGATCCGCACATCCGGACCGCGAGCGCTTCCCTCGAGGGACAGCGACGGCGAGCCGCGATACGGCCTCTCGAAGAGATCATCCGTCCCCTGCCGGTAGATCACGTTCCACGGCGGAGGCTCCACCGCGTAATGGGAAAAGACGCCGTTGCCGTCCGGATCCACTTCCCTCAGCGACCGGTTCACCTGGGACGGGGCTGGAACGAGAGGATTGAAAGCAGGGTCAGGCTCCTCGAACCAGCCGCGGACGCATCGAGCGGTCCCCTCGGCGACATAAAGAGCCTGGTTCCCGCGGATGTAGTTGACGGCGATGCTGTTCTCATCCTGTGCGATAAGAGCGAAGGCGAGCCCGAGCAGTGTGAGCAGGGCCAGCACGGCGACCACGACGAGGAGCAGAGCGCCCCCGTCGCGACGGGCTGGCCGCCAAGCTCCCCCTTCGAGATCGATGCGCCCTCCCCGCCCTGCCAACCGTGCCTCCCGCGGCAACAAACCCCGCCGTAAACGCTATCCCCTCTCGACAGCCCGAGGCGGTTTCTCGGTCGCGATTCTTCCCGGATCGGGGAACCAGGCAGCGAGGGTTGTCCCGCAGATGCGCTTCCATTTTCAGGGATGGGAGAGGACCCGAACCACCGTCTCGACGAGGCCGCCGATCGTATAGTGGTCCGAGACGGCCGGCTCTATGCCCAGCTCCCTGACGGTGGCCGCGGTGATCGGGCCGATGCAGGCGACCCGCGCCTTCGCAAGCAGCCCCGCGGCACGGCCCTCAGGGAAGAGAGAGGCGAAGTTTACGACGGTCGAGGAAGAAGTGAAGGTCACCAGGTCGATCTCTCCTCTCTCCAGCCGCGCCTCCAGCTCTGCGGCATCGACGTTGGGAACGATGGTGCGGTAGCAGGGCGCGACGACGACCTGCGCTCCGGCGCCCTCGAGTGTCTCGGGGAGAACCTCGCGAGCCTTCTGGGCGCGGGCGATCAGCACCCTCCTGCCGGCAAGCTGCGAGAGGGGCATGGCCTCGGCCAGCGACTCCGCCCGAAAAACCATCGGAACGATATCGGCAGAAACGCCACGGTCTTCAAGAGCCGCAGCCGTCGCGGAGCCTATCGCGGCGATGCGGGTTCGATCCGGCAGCGACGAGGTGAAGCCTCTCGCCCGGAGCCTGCTGAAGAACCACCTCACGCCATTGACCGACGTGAAGACGATCCAGTCGAAGGTGTTCAGCTCCGCGATGGCTTTGTCGAGCGGGGCCCAATCGTCCGGCTCCACGAGCTCGATCGTCGGAATCGAAAGGACGCGCGCCCCAAGACGCTCCAGCCTTTCGGAGAGGCTGGCGGCCTGCTGGCGCGAACGCGTGACGAGGACGGTCCTGCCCGAGAGCGGGAGAGGGTCGGAGCTCACTCCTGCTCTGCGCCTCCGGCTGCCTCCAGCTCGCCGAGGATCTGATCCCCTCCGCGTGAAAGGCAGTGCGTCGCGGCCTCCTCCCCCACCTGCCATGCGTCGGCCGCGGGGCCTTCGGTCTCGGCCATGGCGCACCGGGCGCCGTCCACCGACAGGATCTTCGCCCGGATCCTCACTCGCCGCCCGTCGTAACGAGCGAGGGCCGCTGCCGGGATCAGGCAAGAGCCCTGGAGCCTTGAGAGAAACCCGCGTTCCGCGCAGGCCTCCGCCGTGGCGGTAGGATCCCCGATCGGCGCCAACAGCTCGCGCGATTCTTCATCTTCTTCTCTGGTCTCCACGGCGATGATTCCCTGCCCGGCTGCGGGAAGACAGATCTCCACAGGGATCGGCTCGGCCCGGACCTTTGCCCGCAGGCCCAGCCGGTCGATTCCCGCGGCGGCCAAAATGATCGCCTCGGAGGCGCCTTCGGACAGCCGCTTCAGGCGGGTATCGACGTTGCCCCGCTGGGAAACGAAGTTGAGATCCGGCCGGTGGGCGCGGATCTGCGCCCGACGCCTCAGGCTTCCCGTTCCAACCCGTGCCCCAGGAGGCAGGGCGTCGAGACCCCGGCCCTCGCGAGTGATCAGCAGGTCGCTCGGATCGGCGCGCGCCGGGAATGCGGCCAGGGCCAGACCGTCCGGCAGCCTCGCCGCGAGATCCTTGAGGCTGTGGACGGCGAGATCGATAGTCCCCGCCAGGAGGGCCTCTTCGATCTCCTTGACGAAGACCCCCTTCCCTCCCATCCCGGCAAGAGGCGTGACCTGGTTACGATCGCCCGTGGTCTTGATGATCACCAGCTCGACCGACAAACTCTCGTGAGACCCCTCGAGCAGGCCAGCGACGCTTCTGGCCTGGGCGAGGGCCAGCTCCGAGCCGCGCGCACCGAGCCTCAACCGCATCATCGTCTTCTCTCAGCCTCCTCATCCGCCTGCAGGGGGGCGGGAAGCTCTCCATTCTCATCGGTTCCGGCCAGACGCTCTCCATTCTCTTCTGCTTCTGCCGCTGTTGCGGAAGGCTCGAATGTTCCAGAAAGCTCGAAGTACCGTCGAGCCGCCTCCACCGCTTCCGGCTCGCCCCGTTCCTGGGCGGCTCGCTTGATTTCCTGGATCGGCCGGTGGAGCAGTTTGTTCATCAGCGATTTCGTCAACGCCTCGATCTGCTCTTCCTGCCCAGGCGTGAGCGGCCCCAGACGTCGCCTGAGGCGCTGCACCTCCGCGCTCCGCATCTCTTCGGCTCGCCTTAGGATCGCGCCGATCGTCTGTCCGAGGGATGCGCCGCTCTTCCGCCTGAAGTAGGCCTCGCATTCCTTCTGCAGGATCGCCTCCGCAGCCCGGGCCTCGCGCTGCCTACCGGTCCGGTTCGCCTCGACAACGGCTTCCAGGTCGTCGATGTTGTAAAGATAGACGTTGTCGATCTCGTTGACTTCCGGCTCCACGTCCCTGGGGACAGCGATGTCGATGATGAACAAAGGCCTGTTCCGGCGCGCCCGGATCGCACGCTCGGCGTGTTCCCGCCGGATCACCGCGTGCGGGGCCGCGGTCGAGGCGATGAGGATGTCCACCTGTGCCAGCGTCTCGTGGACGCTGTCGAACGGGAGCGCGACACCACCGATCTTCTCGGCCAGCGCCACCGCGTGACCCAGGGTGCGCGTCGCGACGATGACGGGCGAGACTCCCCGCGAGGCCAGGTGCCGAGCAGCGTGCTGCGACATCTTCCCCACTCCCAGCAGCAGGACCGAGCGGCCGGTCAGTTCCCCGAAGATCTGCTCAGCCAGCTCGACAGCAGCGTTCGCCACGGAGAGCGTGCTGCGGGAGATGCCGGTCTCGGTGCGAACCCGCTTGGCGGCGGCAAAGGCGCGCTGCAGGAGCGTTTCGAGGACCGGCCCCAGCGTCCCGGCCGCCCGAGCGGCCATATAGGCGTCCTTCGCCTGCCCGAGCACCTGGGTCTCGCCGAGGATCATCGAGTCGAGTCCGCTGGCGACTCGGAAGAGATGGAGCACCGCGTCGCGCTCTCGCAGGCTGTACAGGTGGCGCCTCAGCTCGGTGGGCTCCACGCGGAAACGTTCGGCCAGAAATCGCTCAGCCAGGAAGATCTCGAGCGGCAAGGATTCAGCCGGAGCACCATCCGGCGTACACGCCAGGATCTCGACACGGTTGCAGGTCGAGAGGATGTAGCACTCCCTCACGCCCGGCTGGCGTGAAAGCGACCGGAGCAGGGGCGCGAGCTCGGCCGGCGCGATTGCCAGCCTCTCGCGCATCGCCACGGGCGCGCTGCGGTGGTTCAGTCCGAGCAGGACCAGGGCCACGAGAGAAGCTCCGAGCTAGACATAGAGGCCGATCATCGTCAGCACACCCGCCACGAACCCTGCGATCGTCAGGTAGGCCGATTTCCGGCCGCGCCAGCCTCTGGCCAGGCGGGCATAGATGATCACGGCGAAGATGGCCCAGGCTGTGACCGAGAAGGCCTCGTCCGCCCGCCAGGGCCAGAAATGCCCGTTCCGGCTTGCGCTGAGCAGCGAGCCTGTCACGATGCCGAGGGTCAGCAGCGGGAAGCCCAGCATCAGCGACTGGTAGACCAGCCTATCGCAGCGGTCCAGCGGCGGGAGCACGCGGAGCCAGGAACCATGCTGCTTGCTTTTCAGGATACGGTCCTGCAGCAGGTAGGTCAGGCTCGACGCGAACGTCAGAAACAGGGCCGCCACACCGACGAGGGCGATGGTCACGTGAAGGAGGAAGAGAGACCCCTCCTCCGCCGCGCCGAGCGCCAAGGGTCTCGCAGGAAGGATGTACTCGAGCAGGTTCGAGGTAATGAGGACCACGAGCGCGAGAGGCGTCAGGATCACGCTCATGACGTGCAGCCGTCCACGAACGTAGACGATCACGGAAAGCAGGACGACGAACCACGACAGCAATGACAGGATCTCGTAGCGGTTGGTCACCGGGCAGCGCCCAATCGCGATTCCCTGCTGGATGATCGCTCCCATGTGAGCGACCAGGCCCGCCGTTGCCAGTGCGGGCGTCACGATGTGGCCCGGCCTTTGCCTGCGCATCAAAGGCGGGAACGGCGCCAGTGAGGCCAGCAGATAGAGGAGAATCGCCGCGGAGAGGAGAGTTCCCGCTGCGCTGCTGAAAGGCAATTGGTCTCCAAGCGGCCAAGGAAGCGCAGATGCGTGGGCTGCTCCCCGACAAGAGCCGCAATCCCTGCTCCGCGCTAATCTATCAGGATCGGCGGCGTCGGGGCGAGTCTCATCCTCGAGCAGCGGGACCAGGATCTGGAAACGCCACCCGAAGGGCGAGAGACGCGGGATGGGTCGAATTGAGGAAGGGGAACCGGGCGCGTTCCCCACCGCTCCCGACTCCATGACCGCGGGAGCGCTGGCGCGGAGCCCTACGGCGGGCAGCTCGAGGCGGAGGGCGGGATCTCTCCGCTTGTCGAGTAGCCGGACGGACCCTCGACCGAGGTGTATGCCGTCACGAGGTAGTAGCGGTTCCCGGAGGCCGGCGTCGCGATGGTCTGCCGCCTCGCTCCGGCTGGCGTGGCGGTCGCCCCGCAGACGTTCGTCGAGGAAGTGCCATGCGAGTACCAGCTTCCCAGGGCGCCCTCGTAGACGTTGTATCCGCCGGCGCCGGCGATCTCCTGGTAGCTGAGCAAGAGGTTGTTGCCGCTCTTGCTCAAGAGGAGCGGGAGGCCGCTGGCGATCGACGAGACTTCGGGAACCACGGCGGGGCCGGTCGTGCACGCCGTGGGCTGGGAGGCGTTCGTCACCTGGATGTCGTCGAGGTACCAGCCGGTCGACGAGACGCCGGAATCGGTCCCGAGGTTGAACCGGATCTCGGAGCTGAGCCCAGCGAAAGAAGCCAGGTTCGAGGTGTAGACCCCCTGCCAGGCCGTGTCGCTGCCGGTGAAGCCGATGTTGGCGGGCGGCTGGGGTGTGTTGGTGCAGGAGTAGGAGTCGGAGGCGAAGGTCCCGGGATACGTGGGCGTGATAGCGAGCTTCGTCCAGCTGACCCCGCCATCCGTCGTGATCTCGACGATGCCCCCGTCATAGGTGTTCTCGAGGTTATCACGCCACGAATAGAAGGTCAGCGAGCTCGTCGAGCTGGGGACAAGAAGCGGCGTCGTGAGCGCGGCGCAGGCGCTGAGCGGGTTGCCGTCGCCGAAGTACGACTTGCTCCCCGTGTGAGCACGCGTCGAGGACTGTGACCAGAGCGGAGCGCCCATGGTCATCTGCGGCGTCCCCTCCGCCCCGTCGGAAAAGTTGACGGGGACGAGACTCCCTTGCGGCGAGCCGCTCTTGCGGATCGCGTTGCCCTCCTCGATCCCGCCGCGGCACGGCCCCGAGCCGGCGCCCGAGGAGTCCTCCGCGCGGACGACGTAGTAATAGGTCGTCCCCGACACGAGGCCGCCCGAGTCGCTGAAGCTGCTCCCCGGGACGCACGTCGCGATCCGGTTTGCTGCAGCCGGTATGAAGCCCGAGCTGGTGGATCGGTAGACGTTGTAGAGAGGCGCCGAGGTCCCGCAGACCTGCGAGGCCGCGTTCCAGTTCACGACCAGCGTGCAGGTGGCGCTGAACGGCGCCGTGACCGAGGCGGCTCCCCCGAAGGTGGGGGCCTGGGTGCAGGGGCAGGAGGTGGGCACCGTGATCGTCTGGCAGCCCGAGGCCGCCGACTCGCAGCTTCCCGTCGATTCCGCCGTCGTCACCTTGTAGCCGTAGGTCAGCCCTCCGGAGACGGTGCTGTCGAGATAGGTCGTTCCCGTCAGTCCGGTGGCGACGGGCGCGTAGCCGCTCGCTGGGCAGTTTCCGGCCGCCCTATAGACGTTGTAGGTCGTGCCCGTCGATCCGGAAGGGGTCCACGAGAGCGCCACGCCGCACCCGCTCATCGTCGGGGTCGCGAGTGTCGGCGGGACATAGGTCGGGCACGTGACCGTCAGCTCCCAGATGCCGCGCCCGTGCGTGGCGGCGCGCAGCTTTCCGTTCGCGCGGCTGAACTCGAGCTGGTGGACATGAACATTGGGGAGCTGGCCGCTGTTGATCTTCGTCCAGGTCGAGCCGCTCCAGCCGGCGTTGTTCACGTAGACGCCGTATTCGGTGCCGACGTAGACGTCGTTCGGGCGGTTCGGATCCACGGCCACGGTGAAAACCGGCTCGTCTGGCAGAGCGCCGGAGACGTCGGTCCAGGTGGCCCCGCCATCGAGTGTCCGGAAGACATGGCCCGGCTGCGATCCCGAGCCGTTCCATCCCGAGAAGACGACGATGGCCTTCCGGCCATCCGCAGGGTGCGTGGCCGCCCACGTTGCCGAGCGATTGGGCAAAACCGGGTTGTTGGGCAAGGGCGACTTCGTCGTGTCGGTCCAGTTGTTCGCGTTGTCCGCAGTCACCCAGACCTTCCCGTTGGACGTCGTGACCCACAGGGTGCCCGAGACGCCGTTGTTCGACGCGCTGTGGATGTTGAGGATGGTGTCGTAGGTCGTCCCGACGAGGTCGGGGCTGATCGCGGACCAGGTCGAGGCCGAAGGGGCCGAGGTGTCGCTGTAGACGTACTTCGAGCCCGTGTAGAGGATCGATGGGTTGTTTGCGTCGAGCGCGATGGGCGCGATGAAGGAGGTCTGGTTGTCGGGGTCGCATCCGCCGCACCCCGAGCAGCCGCCGAAGTTCTGGATGCAAGCCCAGCTCCCCGCTCCGCCCGTGGAGGAGCGCGAGATGCCGCCGAAGACGTACTCCTCGTAGGCGATCTCGCCGTTCGTCCAGTCGGTCGCGGAGAAGCCCCCGTCGCCCCCCTCCGTCATCGTCCAGGAGGAGCCCGTTGCGGTGTACGCCTCGCCGTTGTCCTGCAAGCCGCCGTGGATCCTCGCGGCCGTCGTCGGATGCTGACCGAGCCCGTAGAACTGAAGGGTCGAGAGACCCCCGCCGTTGAGGTTCGTCCAGGTCACC
>QHYA01000275.1 GCA_003223995.1 Acidobacteriota bacterium
GGCATGGCCTGATCGATCTGCTGGGTGTCGACGGGTGCGGCAGCTTTGTCGTGCTCGAGATCGATCGTGGGAACGAAGCGGAGCTGCTGAGCCGGCTTCACGAGTACCAGTCCTGGGTGGCCTCTCAGGCCCTCTTCCTCAGAAGGCTCTACGCCACGGGGCCCAGCAATCCGTTCCGCCCGCCCCGTGCCATGGCACTGTCCCGCCGCTTCTCGGAGCGGTTCCTGCAGGAGATCGAAGAGCTCAAACAGCCTGTTACTCTCCTCCATTACCGAATCCTGTTCCTGCAGGGCCTGCCGGCGCTCTACCTGGAGCCCGCGCGGGACGATGAGATACCGGCGCCGGGGCCAGTCAGCGACTCTGTGGAGAGCCTCCCGCTGGAGCCGGAACGGCTCACGCCGGAGGAGTGGGAAGCGTTCTACGGATTCGAACGTCGAAGACTGGCCGTGAAACCCGATGAAGAGCGGGTGAACCGTTGACCCTCCGAAAGCTGGGAAGGAGTCTGTCGGATCTCACCGGCCATGCCCGACTGCCCTCCCACTCCCCCGCCCCCATGGAACCGGTCGCTTTCCCGAGGTCCGGTCCGACCCGATTCATCTGTGTCACCTCCGGAAAAGGGGGCACGGGCAAGTCGGTGCTCACCTCGAACCTCTCTACGGAGCTGGCGCTGCGCGGCATGCGGGTCTTGGCCATCGACGCGGATCTCGGGCTGGCCAATCTTCACTTATTGCTCGGTGTGAACCCTCGGCGGAGCCTTTATCATGCGCTGATCTCCAACCTGACGTTTCGCGAAGTGGCCGAGAGGACCGCGACCGGAGTCTGGCTGGTTCCGGGACCCTCCGGCGTGGCGGAGTTGGCGGACCTGAGCACGCGGGATCTGGCGCACCTCATCGGCGAGACCGCCCGGCTCGGAGCGGAATTCGACGTGGTACTGGTGGACACTGCGGCGGGGATATCACGGATGACCACGGCGTTTCTCAACGCGGCCCGGGAGATCCTGGTGGTCACCACGCCGGACCTCACCGCCATGACCGACGCCTATGCCACCATGAAAACCACTCTGCGCCACAATCCCTCCGCGGTGATTTCCGTGGTGGTAAATCGCGCCCGCACGGCCCGCCAGGGATGGGAGGTGTTCCATACGCTGGACGGCATCGCGGGACGGTTCATGACGAGACGCCTGTGTTATCTAGGCTATCTACCGGAGGACGAGAGTGTGCGTCGCTCGGTGGCGATGAAGACCCCTGCCGTGCAGATGGAGCCCGACTCCGCCGTGGCCCTGCGGATGCGGGAGATTGCCTCCGTCCTCATCCCGGCGCGCGACCCCGGACGCCTCCAGCCTCCCTGGGACGACCAACGGAACTTTCAGGAAGCTCCCCGATGAAAACTCTGGCCATCCTGAATCAAAAAGGGGGCTGCGGGAAGACCACCACCGCCATCAACCTCGCGGCTTCCCTGGCGGTCAGGGGAAGGCGGGTGCTTCTGTGCGATCTGGATCCCCAGGGACACGCCTCGTTGGGGCTCTCCCGGGGGAAAAACCCCGACTATCCCAGGACCCTCTCCGATGCGCTGCTGGACGGGGGCGCCCTGGACGGATGCCTGGTGAAGGACTCCGAGGGCTTCGACCTGGCCCGACGGGAGAATATGATTTCTGCATTCTCGATTGCCCTCCCGGCGGCGGCGTTCTCATCGCCAACGCCCTACATGCCGCCGACGAGGTGGTTCTCGCGGTGGAGACCTCCTTCTACTCGCTCTATGGCGTGTCCCAGCTCCTCCAGGCCATCAAGCAGCTTTCCCAGGAGAAAGAAGTCCGGGTGAGGGCACTGGCCACTCTCTACGATCGCCGCACTGGTTTCGCCCGGGAGATCCTGCAGGACCTGAGCCGCTTCTTCGGCGATTCGCTCTTCAACACCGTGATTCACCTTAACGTGAAGTTGAGAGAGGCCGCCAGCTACGGCGTTCCGATCACCGAATACGACCCAAAGGCAAGGGGCTGCCAGGACTATCTGGCGCTCGCCGACGAGGTCCTCGGCGAGTCGGCCCCCAAAACCCCTTCCTGAGGAGAAGGCGAACATGGATCCCCTGAACCTGCTCAAGGAACTGTATGGCGAGGAATCGATCCGGAAGCTCCAGAACTCCGGATTCGATTCGGTCGGAAAGATTGCCACGGCCACTCCGGAGTCCCTCTCTTTCTTCGCCGGGGTCCAGGAAGCCCTCGCCCGTCAAATCATCGAGTCGGCCGAGGAACTCCAGGGGACCGCTTCCCAGAAGACAGGTGTTCGCGAAGCCTTGGCGGGATCGGTCGCCTCCCCTACCCAGCCCCGTGAGCTCTCGCGCCTAACCCCCCAACGAAAGGTGGAAGCGCCGCATTCGAAGGCGGCCCACAAGGAGCTCCTGGACGATCGGCCACTTCTGGACGTGGGCGGCTTGCTGAGATCGCTGGCCAATGAGCCGACTCCGAAAGAGTTCCTGCACGGCGAGGACATTCTGGAGGAAGTGGGGTTGAGTGGCGCAGAAGCCAGTTTTCTCGAGGGTATCTCCCCCTGGCCCGGCGGATCGCGGCGCGAGCGCGCTTCGCCTGTTCCGGTCGAGATGCCCCCTCATCCCGGGGAGCGCGCTTCGGGGGAGAAAAGGGAGGTGGAGTTCGCCCCCGTTTCCAACTGGTCACCCGAGGAGGACCCCGATCCCATCCCAAGACTGGTGCGCACGGGAGACCTGCATCCGGAATCCGTCCGCGAGGAACCGCGCGAGGAGGCAGGCCCCGTGGTCCCGGCGGAGCCCAGCATGCGCCGGTTCAAGACCGCCTCTAAAGAAGGTCCGGAATCGGCCCCCGGGAAACCCGAACCGAATGGGCCGAAGCCTTCGCTCTGGAGATTTGGCCGGTAGGCTGAAAGGAGGTGCAGGATGAAACAGACAGGCTCCCAAAGATCTCGCCCGGGCGGCGGACGCAGGTCTTCGCCTCCTGAGAACCTGGTCGCTGAAATCGTGGACCAAATTACCAGCAAACAGGCCCGGGCTATCGCCTCGGCGCAGCCCCGCGGCGCCACCGCCGATACCTGTGACTTCTGCCTCGATCGCCCTGTAGCTGGCTCCCCTTACCACCTGGTTCTCAAGTGCACCACCGGTGAAGATCCTCCGTCCGACCCCTGAGACCGCCCCCTGGGAGGCAACCATGTCGCGATTCAAGATTGCGGATCTTTCCAGCCTGGAAAAATCACCCACTTCACCCCTGACCTTGCGCAACAAAATAGGCGAGATGCTCTTCAACTCCACGCAAGCGATGGCCACGGTGGAAGTCGTCAACAAGGAGACCGGCGAGTATCGCGTGGTCTTACAAGGGACGCTGGACACCGAGGAAGGCCGGTTTGAGGAGCGCTAGGGCCATCGCCATGGGGTGAGGGTGGCCTTTGGCAAGTAGCAAGGCTCGACCGCCCCAAGCAGATTTCCTGCCGCTGCGCTCCGAGACGCTCCGGGAATCGTTCCAGGAGAAGATGCGGCAGAAAGGGACCCACCGCGCATCGCGTGGCGGGGGCCCCGACGGGGAGTTTCGCGTGGTGCAGGTGTCCCACGGTCCCCACCCGGAAGCCGAAGCCCTCCATGAAGGCTTTGTTCCCGGCTCGTCCAAGCTGAAAGTCACGCTCGATCTCCTGAATCTTCCCCTTTTCGCCGAAGGCATCCCCCCCGCCGCGGTGCCCCAGCTGTGCGAGATCTTCCCAAGCCTCGCGCGTCACCGCTGCTGTGGACGCAATGAGCTCACCTCCACGCTCTTCCGGCGTAAGTCACGTTCGGGCTGTGCCCTGTCCCCCGCCGACACCAACACCGATCTCTGTCATCTGCTGGAGCACCTGGCCCTGGAGCTGGTGGTGGCCATGGGCCCCGCGACGCGCTGCAGCGGCATCACCTGTGCCCATCGCTCCCCCCTGCATCGTTTCGACCTGTTCCTGGAGTGCGGGGACGCACGTGTCGGTATGGCGGCCCTCCGGTGCGGGGCCCACATTCTCCACTCGGTGCTGGTGAGGGGTGAGCCGCCCGCCGGCGCCGTCCGCTATGCCGAGACGGCCCGCTATTTCCTCCGCCGCTCGCGCAGCGTCCTGAATCCCGGGGATGTCTTCACAGACCTGGAAGGGGACCCGGCGGAGCTGGAGGATGCCCTGCGCTCTCTGGCCCGGATCGGATTTCTAGTGGAGGATCGATTCTCGTTCGATTTCTCCGGAACCGTCCTCTACCGCTACCATCTGTCGCCGTCGCTTCCCCCGAACCCCGAAAACATCTTCACCTGAGCCGGGAATCAACGAGTCTTCGCCCGATGTGGGGCGCGGCACAGTCCAGCGGAGGGATGAACCGCTCAGGGGCAGGTCTGGTT
>QHYA01000276.1 GCA_003223995.1 Acidobacteriota bacterium
GTCGGCGGGCCGAAATCGCCCTTGATCGACCTCGCAGCGCACGGGGACCCGTGCCCGATCGATCAGGCCCTGCGCCACGTCCGCCAGGCGCACTCCTTCTCCCCGGCACACGTTGTACGCGGCGCCGCTGCGCCCCCGTTCGAGCAGCGTCCGGTAGGCGTCGACCACGTCGCGCACGTCGAGCAGGTCGCGGGTCACCTCGAGGTTCCCCACCTGAAGCACGGGCTCCCTTCGCCCCCCCTCGATCGCGGCGATCTGCTCGGCGAACGAGGCGACCGCGAAGCGGGTGGCCTGGCCGGGCCCGGTGTGGCTGAACGCCCGCACCCGGACCACGTCGAGTCCCCAGGCTTGCGCGCAGGCCTCGGCGCCCAAGTCGGCCGCGGCCTTGGAGAACGCGTATGGGCTGACCGGGCGGAAGGGCGCGTCCTCGGCCACCCGGGTTCCCTCGGGCTGCGGGCCGTAGCTCTCGCCCGTGCCGACGACCAGCAGGCGCGCTTGCGGAACCTCTCGGCGCACCGCTTCGAGCAGATTCCAGGTTCCGAGGACGTTCACATGGAACGTGTCGACCGGCTGCTCGAACGAGCGCGCCGCGCTGCTCTGCGCCGCCAGGTGAACGATCGCGGACGGTCGCGCCGCGGCCACCGCCGCCGCGAGCCCATCCCGGTCGCGGAGATCGACGGTGTAGCCGGCGCCGAGGACCCCGTCGAGCGCCGATGGGAAGGCTTCGCGCTCGAGCCCGAGCGGCTCGAGGCCGCCCGCGCGAAGGTGGCGGGCCAGATGATGACCGACGAACCCGCCCACGCCGGTGATCAGGATGCGCACGACGCCCACGGCCGGTCGAGGTCGGCGGTCAACGCGCGCGCCAGTGCTCCAGCATGTCGCGCAGCGTTCGCTCGAACGGGATCTCCGACTGCCAGCCGGTCGCCCGTACGAACTTGGAATTGTCCCCGAGCAGCAGCGGGACGTCGCTCGGACGGAGCCGGACGGGATCCTGCTTGATCTCGATTCGCGCCGAGCTGAACGACAGCAGGGTGTCGAGCACCTTCTGGATGCTCCACGCCACGCCGCTGCAGATGTTGTAGACCTCGCCGGGCTCGCCCTTCTCGAGCGCCAGCCAGTAGGCACGCACCATGTCGCGCACGTCGGTGAAGTCGCGTTTCGAGGCGAGATTCCCCACCTGCACCACCGGCGGCTTGCGGCCCTTCTCGATGTCGGCGATCTGCTTGGCGAAGTCGGATGCGACGAACACCGGGCCGCGGCGCGGGCCTTCGTGGTTGAACCCTCGGGTGCGAACGCTGTCCACCTTCCACGACATCCAATATTGGTAGCCCAGCATATCCTGCGCCACCTTGCTCACCGCGTAGGGAGACAACGGCCGGAGCGGGTTCGTCTCCTTGATCGGCACCTCGGTCGGAAGCACCAGGCCGTATTCTTCGCTCGAGCACGCGAGCTGGATGCGACATCTGAGGTCCAGCTTGCGCACCGCCTCGAACAGGTTGAGCTGACCCAGGATGTTGGTCGTCAGCGACTCGGTCGGCGCGCTCCACGAGGTCGGCACGTAGGACTGCGCGGCGAGGTGGAAAATCCACTCCGGACGCACCTGGTCGATCGTGTCCCGGGTGGACGTTGCGTCGCGCAGGTCGCATTCCAGGAGCGTGATGCGGTCGGCGAAGTGCTCGATGTTCTCGGTGCGGCTGCGCCACCGTTGGATGCCGAAGATCTGGCAATCGTCGCGGGTCAGCATGTAATCGACCAGATGGCTGCCGGCAAACCCGGTGACACCGGTCACGAGCACACGTCGCATGGCTGGCCCCGTCGCAAGTTCGGAAGGCACCGCGGTCCCAAGGAACGCGCGCACGTTATGGGTTCGCCGCGGCGCGGTCAAACACGCGGAGCCCCGATCGGGTCAGGCTTATACGCGAATCCGCGTGGAGGGTGATCCGTTCCACGGCAGGTCCCGGTTGGGCTACTCTCGCCATGGGTACAAACGATTCTCTTCGGAGTGGTGGACCCATCTCTCTGCGACCTCTGGAACCCACGCCATGAACGTTCTCCAAGTCACGTTCCAGGATCTGGTGGGGCAGCGATTCAACGGCTATCGCCTTCATCGATCCCTGGTCGAGCGTGGTCACGACTCCGAAATGTTGGTGGTGTCCAAGCGCTCCAAGGACCCGCGCGTTCACAGTTACTCGCGACTCGGAGAGATCTTCGAGCGGGGCTTGTACGCGCTCGAGCGCGTGTCCAGCTTGCAGGGTCTGCTGTCCCCGTTCGCGCTTTCCTTCCCGGGCAGGCAATGCTTCCGCAAAGCCGACCTGGTTCATTGGCAGCTCATTTATCCACACTACATCAGCACCCCGCTGATTCCGTTCCTTTCCCGTCTCCGCCCCACGGTGTGGACCCTTCACGATCCCTGGCCCACGACCGGTCATTGCGTTCATCCGGTGGAATGCCAACGCTGGATGACGGGCTGCGGCAAGTGCCCGGACCTGAGGAGAAACTTCACGATCTGGTTCGACACCACGGCGATGACCTGGAAGGCGAAGCGGCACGCCTATCACAATTCTCCACTCACGCTGATCGTGGCTTCCCCGTGGATGAAACGCAGAGTCGCGGCGAGTCCGCTCCTGGCGTCGCTTCCGTGCCATTTGATTCCGTTCGGACTCGATCTCGAGGTGTGGCGGATGCGAGACCGCGAGGCGTGCCGCGCCCGCCGCGGCATCGAGCCCGGCGCGAAGTCAAGATCATCGAGACCGGCTGGCTGAACGACGAGACGCAGCTGGCCGAGGCACTGAGCGCCGCGGACGTCTTCCTGATGCCGTCACGGGCGGAATCGTTCGGAATGATGGCGCTGGAGGCGATGGCCTGCGGAATCCCGGTGGTCACCTCGGCCGACACCGCCGTAGCCGATACCATTCGTGCCCCCGAGGCAGGAATTGCGGTGCTTCACGGCGATGCCGAGGGATTGGCGGCGGCCATCTCGTTCCTGCTCGCAGAGGACGAGGCCCGAGCCAGCATGGGGACGGCCGGTCGCAGCATCGTGGAGTCCGATTATTCCTATGATCGCTACGTGACGCGCCATCTGGAGCTCTACGAAAGCCTGATCGAAACGCGATGACGAGGAGTTCGACGAACGCGCCGATGGCCACCCTTCACAGGGCGGCCATCGGCGCGAAAGGTCGGGGTGGAAGAACCGCTTCGTCGTGATCTACAGCGGCAACCTGATCTCGAAGTGGCAGGTGCCGGACAAACTGGTGGAGGTGTTCGGGTTGATCCGGCAGGGACGACCGGACGCGTACTTCCTGATCCTGACTCCCGAGCGCCATCGGGAGCTCGTCGAGCCGCACTTGAAGCGCGCCGGCATCGCACCGGAAGACTACGGCATTTACAGCTGCCCGCACGTCGAAGTCGTGCGATACCTGTGCGCGGCCGATGTCGCACTGCTCCTCCGCAAGCGCCATCCGGCGAACGAGGTGGCGGCGCCCGGCAAGTTCTCGGAATGCATGCTGACCGGCCTGTCGATCATCATGACCGAAGGAATCGGCGAGTTCTCCGATCAAGTCCGGGACACCGAGTTTGCGTGCGTGTTGCCGGGTCTCGACGGGCTGCAGGCGATGCAGGGTCGGATCCAAGAGTTCTGCGCCAGGAACCGGTCCAGCGAGCAGCGCCTGGCCCAGGGCCGCTGGGCCGCGCAACGGGTCTCCACCGATCTGAGCATGCCGCAGCTCGCGGCGCTCTACCAAGGCCTCTAGCCGGACGCTCCTGAAGTCGACGCCGCCCGCGCGCTGCAACGCCGCCACGCCGGCATGCTATACTCAGGCGGGCGGTGGGCGCTCGCTGCGGTGCGGCGAGCCACGTGGGCTCGCGCCGAGCGAGGGACGAAATGCCCACCGTGCCCCGGGATCGTCCGC
>QHYA01000274.1 GCA_003223995.1 Acidobacteriota bacterium
AGGAGGCTTCGTGAGCGTGTGCAGCGGGCGGCGCGGCCCGCGAGGAATTCAGCGTCATTTCTGCTGCCGGCAGCCCCTGCACGGAAAACATTCCCAACGCGAGGACGAGCAGGAGCCCAAACCTCGCGACCCTCCGGCCCGTTGACGGAGCCGCGTAGGGAAACAGCAGCGTCCAGAGGAGGAGGAAGACGTAGGTGAGCAGGCACGTCTCGGGGGCGCCCGAGAGCATCTGGAACAGTGCTGCCGCGACCGACAGGAGGAAATACCTCCGCTTCCCTTCGACAAGAAACAGGTGCCACAGGAACGTCAGCAGCGGAACGTAGGGCATCGCCAGGAGCCGGTTGAGCAGGTTGCCGAGCGACAGCGTGTAGCCGCAGTAACCGAACGTCAGGCCGGAGACGAGGGCCGGCAGACGATCGAGACCCACGAGCCGGGAAAGCAGGTAGGCGCTGGCGGAGCACAGGAGGAAATGGAAGCAGATGTCCAGGTTGAAGGCGGCGAGAAGAGGTAGGACCAGGTAGAGCGCGCTTGTTGGATAGAGGATCGTGTTGTTCGGGTTCGCCAGCAGCGGCTGTCCGCCCTGTAACGTGGGGTCCCAGAGGGGGCATTCGCCGGATCGCAGCATCTCGGCGAAGACCATCTTCCGCGGAAGGAAGTGACTGTAGAGGTCGCGGTAGTAGAAGGTCTCTCCGAGAAAGAGGGGTGCCCGGAAGAAGACGAGGCCAAGCAGAATCAGCAGCCAGAACTCACGCTCCAACAGGAAGGCCGCCGGCCGGATCGGAGACGTCGTGCCGGAAGAGACCACGTCCGTCATGAACCGCCGGCCCTGCGTTCCAATGCCGATTCCAGCTCGGCCGCACGGCTGGAATTCCAGTTGAGGATCGCCCGCTCGTAGGCGTTCTCCGGCTGGTACGAACCCGCCGCCGCCCGGCGGCGGACAGCCTCCGCAAACGCTCTCCGCGCCTCCTCGAACCTGCCGCTGTCCAGCTCCAGTTTGGCCTGCACGAGCCGGGCTTCCAGGAAGTTCGGCTCGATGGCGAGGGCGCGGCCGACAGCAAGCGGCGCCGCAGCGGCATCGCCGGTGGCGGCGAACAACGTCGCCCTCTCCAGAGGGATGAAGGGATTGCGCGGAGCCAGCCGCTCGGCCTCCTCGTACGCCCGGGAGGCGGCCTGCTGGGAAGAGCGGTCGTGGAAGATCTCGAAGAGGGCCCGGCGCCATAGCCTCGCCTCGTCAAGGGCCCAGCCGGCGTTCTCCGGATCGAGCCGGCGTGCTTCCTCCAGCTCGAGCACCGACCCGGCGAACGAGAGAGGGACGAGCGGGCTGCCGCTTCGGGACGCCTCGATCTCCGCCGCGCGTTCATGGTAGGCGGGATGGAACGGGTTCAACCCGATCGCCCGCTCCAGCAGCGGCCTCCCTCCTCCCGGATCGGAAAGCGAACGCCGCCAGGCGACATCCGCCAGGTAAGGACCGGCCACGCACCAGAGGTAGATGCTTCCGAGCCCGAAGCCCGTCAGGACCAAAGCGGCCCGAGAAGGACTGCGCCGAGGCGGACCGCGCTTGTCCATCGACCTCCGTCCGAGGGCCGCGATCGAACCGGCCATCGCCGCGCCGGTGAGCACCAGAGCGGGCCTCTCGGAAAGATTGTCGACGAGCGCGTGAGCCATCAGCGCGGCTACGGCGGCGGCAAGGGCCGGGGAGACCGCGTCATTGTCTCTCGCGGCGCTGCGCAGTCCTCGACCAAGAGCGAGCAGTAGCGCAGCGAGCGCGGACAGACCAGCGAGCACCCCGGCGCAGCCTCCTTCGGCAAGCAGCCTCATCGGGTCGCTGTGCGTCTGATCGAGGTGTTTGCCGTAGCGGACAGGCCGGTCCTCGTGCGGGGGGCTGAAGCGCGCCGCGACGTACTGGAACTGTCCCGGGCCAACGCCGAGCACCGGCCGCTCGACCACGGCCTCGAGAGAGGCCCGCCAGATCAAGGCCCGATCCCAGAAATAGGGGTCGCCGGCGCGGAGCCTACGGGCGACGGCCGCCCCCGCGGACAGAAGGACGAGCAACATGCATGTGGCCACGATCCTGCGCGCCGCAGGGGCCAGCCTCCCGCGGAAGAACGCTGCCATTGCAAGGCTCCCGCGCGAGTCTGTCGAACAGCAACCCCCACCCCGCGAGGACGCCGCAGACGAGGTATGCGGCCAGGTGATTCGGATTCAAAAAGGTTCCGGCCGGCCGCTCTCCGGGCTTCCCTATCCGCTGACCGGCAGCGATCGACGCCTGGATCAGGGCGGAGGCGACGACGAGCCATGCGATCAGCCGGCGCTCCTTCCTGCCCCGCGCGAGCATTCCACCCAGCGCGAACGAGGCCAGCGCCGCCCCCGCGTCCACGAGGGCGAGAAGCGCCGCGTATCCATAGGGGGCACGGACAGCGGAGATCCCCAGGACCATGAGGGCGAGAAAGAACCCTGTCCAGGCCGGAGGAAGCTCGAGCACAGCGGCTCCCTCCGAGGGCCTCTCATGCGGTCCCGGCCGTAGGGCGCCGAGGACCAGGGCAAGGGCGCAAAGAAGGGCGGAGTGAAGCAGGAACATCGCCTCCGGCCGGGCCCCTCCCTCTCCGAAGGGAGATCCGGCCAGGACAGCGAGCAGCAAGGCCCAGGCGAGCAGGACCTCTTGTCCGCCGTCCGGCCTCACCGCCCCGCTTCCTTCCCGGCCTGCTCGATCCTTTCCTCGAGCTGCTTCCGGGCGCTCGTGTAGTCGGTGTGCATCGGGTAGAGACGTTCGGCGCAGGCAAAGCGGACGTAAGCCTGGGCGGGATCGCCTGCTTTCAGCAGGGCCGAGCCGACCAGGTATTGCAGCGCGGCGGATCGCGGATCCAGCCGGCTCGCCCGTCGAGCCGCCAAGAGAGCTTCCCGAGGGTCGCCGGAGCCGAGAAGCATCGCCGCCTCCCGGGCGGGGGGAGAGGGATTCAGAGGCGACAAGCGCCCGGCCTCGCGGAGTGCTTCGAGGGCCCCCGCTATCTCTCCTCGCGCCTTCAGCGCTTCTGCCCGCTCCAGGAGAAGCCCGCAGAATCCGTCCGCAACCGCGTGCGCGGCGAGAAGGCCCGCGGCCGTGATGAGAATCGCGGCCAACGCGGCCCGAGAAGGACGCCTGCGGACGGCCCCCTGTGGTTGCGGTCCGGAGGGCCCGGCCCAGATCGCTCCCGCCAGAGCCGCGAACGGAACGAGGATGCCGGGCTGGTAGGCGGTGAAATCGACCGCGTTGTGCAGGAGGAATGCCGGCACGCCCACGGCTGCGGCAGCCGCCGCCGGGCCTGAACGGCAGGCCCGCAGCCACCTCCGGCATGCGCTCACGAGGAAGAGTACGACGGCCGCCAGCGCGAGGGGCCCGTAATCCACGGCCAGCTCGAGATAGCAGTTGTGAGCGTGGCGCGACTCGTTCATCCAGGGCTGCCGGTAGAGAGGGTAGAGCGCGGCGTAGCCGCCCCCTCCCGCCCCCAGCAAAGGCCTTTCCGCGAGCATGCGAAGCCCGGCGATCCAATTGCCCAGCCTCTGCCCGGCCGGATGCGCCGGGTCGGAGAGGTGCATCCAGTGAATGCCTCTCCAGTGCGCCGCCGCCGCGATGGAGCCGATCCCGATGAGGGCGGCTCCCGAAGCGAGCACGAGCTTGCTCATCCGGCTCCGGGCGGCGAGCCAGCCGGTCGCCCCCGCAGCCAGGAGAAGCGCGGCGCAGCCGGCCAGCGAACCTGACGCGGCGAGAGCGGCTCCCTGGAGAACTGCCGCGCACACAACGGCGCTCTTCCGCGCCCATCCTCTCCACACCCCTCCGGCCTCCGCACGAAGGGAGAAGGAAAGGGTCACCGGAAGAGTCAGTCCGAGAAGTCCCGCGAGGGATCCGGGCAGCAGGACAGTGCCGAACACCCGGCCGGACGCGATCCGGGCCAGAACTTCCTCCCGGAACGGAAAGCCCGTCTCGGGGACCGCCTCAGCCATCATCTGGAAGCCGTATGTCCACTGCCAGAGCGCGACCAGAGAGGCTGCGCAGCCGGCGGCGGCGAGCGCCAGGAAGACGCATGTCCGCCCGTCGAGTCTTCGGCCGGCGATCAGCGAGGGTTCATCAGCCAGCTCCCGGAAAACGAGGAACGCCGCAGCGGCGAGTGCCAGCCGTTCGGCCGCCACGACGGCGCCGTGCTGCTGAAGGGCGAGGTATCCGTTGATGGCGAGAAAGCCGGCGCATCCCGCCAGAAACGGCCCCGCCGCCTCGAACCGCGCGGCTGCCCGCCGTCCTGCCGCCAGGCACGACAGAAGCGACAGAGGCACGAGCAGGCCGAAGGCGGCGCGAACGTGAGGATGGATCTCCGGGGGCTGAAGGACGGCGAGGAGAAGAAAGGCAAGGGCGGGCAGAAGAGCCACGCCCGGTGAGATCCGGACATCTTTCGAGGTCAACTCGATTCCAGATTCAAGGCTCGGAGAAGGCGGTGAAGATGCCGTTGCTCAGAATGATGTCCCTGTCGAATTGCACCTCGTCGCGTGGGAGATCTAGGTTTCCTCGACCCCATGCTTCACAGGCTCTCCAGAGAATACCAGTCCTGGCCGTCGCT
>QHYA01000191.1 GCA_003223995.1 Acidobacteriota bacterium
CTTCGGGAAGGGGATAGGTCCCCTCGAACTCGATCGGATTCTGCGTCGCGAAGACCGTGAATCCCTCGGCGAGCGGATGCGTCGTTCCGTCGATCGTGACCTGCCGCTCCTGCATCGCCTGGAGGAGAGCCGACTGGGTTTTTGCCGTCGCCCGGTTGATCTCGTCGGCGAGGAGAAAGGTGGTGAAGATCGGCCCCTTGACCAGCGAAAAGGTGCCCTGCTGGATATGGAAGACGCTCGTGCCGGTGATGTCGGCCGGCATGAGATCGGGGGTGAACTGGATCCGGGAGAACCCCGAGCCGAGAACGTGGGCCAGCGTCCGCACGAGGAGCGTCTTGCCGATACCCGGCACGCCTTCGACGAGGGCATGCTGGCGACTGAAGATCGCGACGAGGGCCAGGTCGACAACGGACTGCTGCCCCACGATCACCCGGCACACTTCCGTCCGCGCCTTTTCCAGAACGTCCTTCACCCGATCCAGCGATTGACTCACGCTTCTCCTCCATCGGCCATCGCCGTCCGGGACCTGCGCGCCCGCTCGAGCGCGTGGGCGATCCTCCGATAGGTCGCTTCTGGCGGCTCGCCCGCGCAGATCTCATCCAGGAGGGCCGTCACGCTGTCCCCGGACGGCAGCCCGCCAGAGGTCTTCCGCCACTCTGCCACGCACACGCCCAGGAGCTGCCGCTCCGGAACGCTCCGGCGCAGGAGATCCACGAGGGCTTCGCCCTGGTCCCGGCTCCCGGTCGAAGGGACCGTCTGCCCTTCGGCTCGATCGGGCAGCAGGGGTCGGCGCGCCAACCAGGCGAAGAGCACCCCGATGACGAGGAGCGTGGCGAGCACTCCATGCAGGCGGTACCGCCGGACGAGAGTCATGACGCCGGGCTGCTCGACCACCCCGAGAGAGGCTTCGTCGAAGACTGCGCGGCGGGCAGGCCCGATCAGGGCCGCCACGTAGGCGGGGCGGCGCTCGAAGCCCATCGCCTCGTTGCTGAGGGCGTAGGCGTCCGCGCAGAGAACGAGGCTGCCGCGGCCGATGCGGCGCTCGACGACCACCGCGCCGGCGGATCGCGTGTAGAGTGTCCGCCAGCCGGTGCCTTCTCGCGGATTGAAGCGAGCCGCCGTTCGCAGCGGAAGATCTTCGGTGATCCCCGGCAGATCGGCAGTGGGGGTGCCCGACTCCCGGGCGGCTGCGATCCCCTTGTCGAGCCGCGGCCAGGCAAGCTCGATCCCCCAGCGCTTCCCCAGCGAAGGCCGTGAGGGGGCGGGAGGGGCCTTGCCCCGGGGCGGCGTGGCGGGGGGCGGGGCCTTGCCGTGGGGCGGTGTGGCGGATGGAGCTTGCGGCCGGCGGGCCATGAAGGGTGCCTGCGGCCGTCTGAGGCTCGGCGAGAAGGCGACGATCACTCGAGCGCCCGAGGCGGCAAGACCTTCCAGCTCTTCGGCATCGTGAATCGTTCCCTCGAGCAGGAGCGGGTCGGCCCCGAGACGGAAGCAAGCGATATCCGGCCCGTGCGCGGCCTCCCGCAGGGGACGGTAGAGCCGGGCCGTCGAGATCCCTGCCAGAGGAAGCGCCTCGAAAAGGACCTTTGTGCCCATGGGGTCCGCTCGCAGGGACGAGTACTGCGGGTAGACGTCGCCCGCCTCCAGGCGGAGAGATAGCACCCGCCCGAGGCCGATTACGAACATGGCGACACACCCGACGAGCAGCGCCCAGGACACGCGCACGGTCGAGACACTACGCACGCCGCATCCTCTCCAGACCGCCCATCACCTCGCCGGCAAGCCCCTCGCTCGCGGCATGGCCGCCGTACCAGACCCGTTCGAACGCCCTGACGACCTCCCCGAAGGCGGCGCAAAGCTCCCCCTCGCCAGGCTCCCGTCGGGCCAGCTCGCGGACGTATTCGAGGTTGGACTTGTGCGCTGAGAGCGTCAGGCTTCCCCGGGAAGAAAGGTGCGCAAGCGCAGCGAGATGGATCGCCCGCACTGCCGCCCGGCACTCGCCGCGGGCGGCGAGCTCCCGGGCGAGGGCGATCCAGCCGTCCTCGGGGAGCCGGTCCGCGGTGACGCTTTCATCCACGACATGGGAGACGGTCAGGCCGGCTTCCGCGGGCGAAGTCGCGGTGAGAGAGCGCCGGCCTCGCCGCCATTGCTTCACGACCGCCAGAACGAGGAGAGCTCCCAGTCCGAGGAGGCCAATCAGGATGCCCCGCGTGGCGTTGCGCAGCGAGAGGCTTCCCTCTCCCGAATCGGGACCTGGCCGGGGAAAGAGCCTGTCGACGAGTTCGAACAGCCGGAGGAAAAGGGAGCGGAACGCGGAACCGGCCGTCTGGATCGCCGTCGAGATCAGGCGGAGGGTCGAGTCGAGGAATCCGCTGGATTGGATCTCCGCTTCCTCCCGCCGCGGCATCCGCCAGGCGATCTCGGGCCTGCGGATGACTTCGCGAATCGCGCGATCGAGCCGATCCGGACTCACTGTCTGGACCGGGAGAGCCAAACCTGCTCCCGTCCTGGCAAACGGCACGGCAGCGTCGGTACGTTGCGCGGCGACTGTCGCGTCCCCCGCGAAGAGGGCGACGGCCAGCCCGACCGCGACAAGGACGGCCAGGGACCCGCTGGCCGGAGCGGGCTTTTCGGACCGGATCTCGTGAATGGCGGCGTTGAGGTCGAGACCGGACCGGAGAGACACGCCGTGGAAACACCGGAAGGCGAAGGCGGCTCTCGCGATGGGATCCACGATCGCGTAGGCGGTGGCCGCCGAGGCCATCACGAGGGTGCCGTTGAAAGCCGTCTCGATTCCGATGCGCGCCGCCGCGCTCTCGATACCCAGAAAGGTCCGCGCGAGGTAGGGGACCAGGAGAAGGACCAGGAGCGCGTCGAGGAAAACGATGGCATAGAGGAGACAGATGACGAGGAGGAGGATCTGCGCCTGCGCGTTCCACCGCACCGTTTGTTCGATCGTCGAACCGATTTCCTCCGCCTGCCGCCGCTGTCCCGTGCCGAGCACGGAGAAGCTCTGCACGAAGGTCAGCACCCACGCCGCGGGGAAGACGGCGAGCAGGGCGGCTGGAAGCAGGACGAGCCCGAACGGCTGGACGAGGCTCTGGGCGGCACCAAGACGCAGCAGCCGGCCCGGGGAGGGAAGCTTCTCGGCGAAACGCTCCCCGGCGATTCGTCGCGAGACCCCCTGGGCGAAGGCGGCCTGCCAGGCCTTCATCCACAGGAAAAGGGCGGCGAGGCCGAGCGACTCCGCCGGCGCCCGGCTGCGCGCGAACGCGCTACCGGCCATGTCGGTCCAGAAGGCTACCGCGGCGAGCAAGAACGGCAGCGTCCCGATGCTATAGATGAGCAGCAGCGACGGCGGCGCAGTCCTCAGGAGGTGGACCGCGTCTTCCAAGAGACTCAAGGCCGGAGGCCCAGAATCCCGCGCTCCGCTCACCGAGGACCCTGGTGGGCTCTCGCCCCGACGGAGACGCTGTCGAAAGCGTCGTCGTGGACCGGCGAGGGCAGGGAGGCCAGCACGCGTCCGGCTGCGTAGAACAGCATCCAGGCGAGGGCGAGCCCCGCGAGGGCCTGCAGGCAGAGGGCCACCCGGCGGGTGGCGGGGAGCTGCCGGTCCACACCCGCGATCCGGCGAAGGCAGACCGCGCAAACGAGCCTTCCCTCGTGCTCGGTCACGCACTCCCGGCAATGAAAGCGACGACACTCGGGGCAGAGGGCGACCGCCTCGCGGTGAGGATGGTTCCGGCAGCGCTCGGCGGCGAGGGTGGAACTCATGCGGCCACTCCGCCGGACGCCGCCGGCTCGGACTGCAGCCCTCGCCGCGCCGCAGCGAGCGCGAGGAAGCCCACGACCGCGACGGCGACGTCGGCTCCGATGAAGATACGATCGATGACCAGCCAGAGGGGATGGGCAGGGTTGCCCCAGAAAGAAGGCATCGGGCCGGGCTGGGGGCCCAGGACGGCCATGGCGACGACGGAGGCGTAGACCTTCGCCGCGAGGAGGAGGGCTGCCGCCCAGACGCTGCCCCGCAGCATCGAGGTCGCGAGCGGAGCACGGTGACGCGCCGCGGAGACGAGCACCGCCAGCGCGATCCCTAGAAGAACAGGCGTCTCGACCAGGATCCTCAACGACCCCGGGGCGACCGCGAGGACGAGAGGCGCTTCCAACAGCAGCAGTCCGAAGAGGACGGCGTGGCGGCCGCCTCTGTAAGTCGCCTTTGGACGCGCGTCTCCCCGGTCGGCTCCATGAAGCCCGGCGACTGGCCTCGGGGCGGCGGCGCGCGTCGCAGGCGCGGATTCCATCAGGGGGATGCTCCGGGGATCGATCGTCCCCTGCGCGGATTCGATGCGGGGAAGGATCGAGCCAAGGGCTTTGTCGGCCTTCCAACGGCGGTTCAGCGAGTGGAGTTCGCCGGATTGCACGGCCGTCTGGATGCGGCAGATGCAGAGCGGGCCCCGGGCCAGCTGGACGAGGAGCGCGAGAAGCAGGGGGACGTAGCCGAGGGCCGCCCAGAACAGACCCTCCGTTCCACCCATGGCGAGACCGAGGCCCGCTACGGCGACCGCCGGCAGACCGAGGGCGGCCGCCTGCGGAGCGATGCTTCGCGGCGTGATCAGGATCGCCTGGATGTCGCGGTAATCGAACCGCCGGTAGGTTTCGCGCCAGCCATTCGAGTCCACCGCCAGGAGGTGGTCCCCTCCCATCCAGAGGGTCGAGGGTCCTGTGAGCAGGGCCCGCAATCCTCGCGGACGGCCGCGGCCGGGCAATCGGAGGTACTCGGCCATGATCCTTCTCTCCTCAGAGGCGCCGGAGAGAGACGAGGCCAACCGTCAGGACCAGGCCCCAGACCATGAGTTGGAGAACCGCGATCCCGGCGGCAGCAATGAAGCGAATCCGGCTCCGCGGCACGAGGCTCAGGGGGGTTCTCCACTTCCGCACGACGAGGAAGAGAACGACGAATGAGGTGATGAGGGAGGCCCACCATAGGATGCAGCTCAGAAGGGCCGTCGACAGCGCGATGCTGTCCCAGAGGACGCGCTCGCTCTCCAGGGTGGCGGAGCCGCCGCTCGGTCTCGCGGTCGGGAAGCAGGCCGGACAGAGATGACGCCCGTCGAACTCGATGTCGCACAGCGCGCACAGGAAACGTCCGCAGAGGGCGCAGGGGATGACGGCGACGCTGGCCGGGTGGTTGTAGCAGGTCGCTTCCTCCGGCGAAACCGCGAGGGTCGCCGGCAGACCGGCGGCGATCGGCCGCCAGAGAGCGGGGAAAACGAGCACGTGCAGCGGCCGGCCGCAGCGAGCGCAAGCCATCTCCTCGCTTCCGGTCGGGGGGGGCTGCGCCACACCGCAGGCGGCGCAATCCACAGTGGCGGCGCTCACCCTCTTCCCTTGGCGTCGAAGGCGTCAGCCGACCCGCACAACTCGGGTGTCGCAGATGCGGTCATGCAGGGCTCTCTTCTCGCTGTCGAAGGCGGCGATGATGTAGCCGATCAGCAGGGTAATGGAGCTGAGGAACTTTCCCCAGTGGCGTCCGAAGGCCCGTGCGTAGGTGAGCGGGCTGCCGTCCGGGCGCACGATGCGGAGTTTGAGCGCCATCTTCCCCGGCGTCGCCCCGTGGCGGCCGACGAACCAGGTCTCGTAGGTGACGGCGATCGCCATCTGGAACAGCCAGGTCAGCACGAAGACCACCGGGACAGCGGCGATGCCTGAAGCGTTCGCCGCAAGCGCCAGAGGCAGCACGATCCCCACAAACATGTTCACAACGATCAGAAGGAGACCGTCGAGAAAGGCCGCTCCGACTCGCACCCAGAAGCCGGCGTAGGACAGGCTCGTGGTGGCTGCCGCCCCCTCGCGCAGGCGCTGGAGGAAGACGGGCTTGCAGGTCGCGCAGATGCGCCGTCCGGCCAGCTCGATGGTGTCGGCCGCCGAAAAGAGCCTCCCGCACTCCGCGCAGGTGACGGTGGCTTCGGTTTCCGGGATGAACGCATCCGCCATGGGTCCTCCCTCGCGCCGCGCGAGCGGGCGGTCGCGGAAAAGGTGGCTTCATCGACGCCGCAAACGAGTCACTGCTCGCTGGAGCTCACACGGAGCGAGGTTCTCCGGAAATCCGCCACAGCAAAGGGCCATCGCGACGACCCAGCGACGAGCCTTTGTTGTCAGGCTTTCCCCCTCGATCGGAGGTCCTCTCTTACACCTTTTACACCGTCCGGAGCCCTGAGGCAATCCTGTGGAGCCTCCTGTGGAGCCTCCTGTGGAGCCTTCCTGTGGAGCCTTCCGCGTCTCCTGCGCCGGGTTGAGCGAGTTGGTCCGTGCCATGAGCTTTCTCTACAATGCAACTCTTGATAATGGCAAGACAGTACCACGCTGGGAACGGATTGGTCGCGCGACGTTGACCCCCGGACACCCCCGTGCGTATGAAGAGTTGTTGGATGACGGCGAAACTTCGCCCATGAGGGAGGGATAGGGAGGGATCTGGATGAAACGCCTCGGAACGCTCGCGATCCTGACCGCCGCTTGCCTCTGTCCCCTATACGCCCGAGCCGCCGGGATCCCGGTGAGTGGCCGCGTGCTCGGACCGGGCGGGACATCGCTCCCCAAAGCGAAAGTGCGCTTGCTGCCGGAAGTCGGGCCCGTCGCTACCGCCCGGATGGAGAACGAGGGGAAGCAGCCCGCGGCGGCGGCGCAGGCGATCACGGACGCCAGTGGAGCCTTCGGCCTGGAGGCGCCGCACGCGGGGCTGTGGAGGGTGCGCGTCGAGGCGCCCGGCTACGTCGCGATGGAGCGCGCCCTGCGTCCTCTGGTTGAGGGGATCGACCTGCCTGACGTCACACTGGAGGCCGACGCGGGTTTGACGGTGCGCGTGAACGGATCCGATGCGGCGCCCCTGAAGGGAGCGCGCGTGCGGCTGGCGACTTCACACTCCGCGTTGCGGTTCGCCGCGGAAGGCTGGCGCGTCGCGTCGCGGACGGCGCTGGCGGGAGACGACGGCGTCGCGCGGCTCCCCCGAGCGGCGGACGAGCAGTCCGTTCTGACTGCCTCGGCGCCGGGGCATCTCTTCCTTCAGCGGCGCGAAGTGCGCGGGACGGGGGCGAGCCTGAGACTGGAGCGGGCGGCCGCTGCCGATGTCACCAGCTCGGCCACGGAGGCCGGAGGCGAGGAGGCAGTGGATTCGGCCGTGCGGAAGGCTGGCGCCTCCGGCGCGGCGCCCGCCTCCGGCTTGCCGTCGGCGAGGGAGTCGCAGGCGAGACAGATCCCCCGCCCTCCGCGGTTGGAGAGGATCGAGGTCGTCTCCGCCGCTGGCTTTCCTGCGGCCGGCGTGCTCGTCCTCGCGGAGGACGGCGAGCACCCGCTCGGTTTCACCGACGCGCGGGGCCTCTTCGAAGTCGTGGTCTCCGCTCGTGGCGAGACGCCGATCACGCTCATCGCCGAAGACGGCCGCCTGCTCGAGACGCGGTTGCGCGCATCGGAGGCGCGCCTCGCCGCGGCGCGAGGCGGAGCGAAGGCGGCAGACGCCAAGCCGCGTCGCCTCACGCTTCCCGGCCGCCTCGCGGTGTCGGGGTTGGTGATCGACGCGGGCAGCCGCGCCCCTGTCGCGGGGGCCTTCGTCTGGAACGATCGTGAAGTATGGGGGGGTGCGGTGACAGACGCCTCCGGCGTCTTCACGCTCTCGGGGCCCGAAGAGGAGAGCGTCGAGATCGAGGCGGCGGCGCCCGGCTACCTGCCGGGGGCTCCGCTGGCCGCGCTCTTCCGTAAGGGAAGCTCCTATGGACGGACGATCCCGCTGCGGCCCGCCACATCCGTGGAGGGGATCGTCGTCGACGCGGCGGGTCGGCCGGTGGCGGGGGCGCAGGTGCGACTGAAGGAGCACGAGGAGGATTCGGGCCAGAGGAGGATCAGCATCGGCGGGCCCGACCTCTCGGCACGAACGGTCACTTCTTCCAAGGGACGCTTCCGCCTCAGTCCGGTGGATCCGGCGAAAAGCTGGGACTTGCGGGCGGAGGCCAAGGGATTCGCGCCGGCCGTGCGCGAAGTCGGCGGCCTCGAGGCGCGCCGGCCCCTCATGGGCCTGCGTGTGGAGCTGGCCGCGGCACGGAAGGCGATCGGCATTGTCCGTGACGCGGAGCACCGGCCGATCCCCGGCGTCGAGGCGACGCTGCGCCCGGCGGTGTCGGCGGCGGGTCCCGGCGGCAGGCGGGTGATGTTGGGCGGGCCGCCCCCGGAGGAGTTCACCGCCTCCACCGACGGCGAAGGGCGCTTCGTCGTGACCGGCATCGGAGGTGGGCGATTTGATTTGACGCTGCGGCGAGCGGGCTACGCGCGGACGACGGTGCCGGGGGTCGATGTGGCGCGTGCGGAGGGAGGCGGCCCGGCCGCCCGTGCCACCACGAGCGGATCGAACGCCGGGGCGGCGAGGCGCGACGCAGTTGATCTCGGCGAGTTCACCATGGAGCGCGGCGAGCGGATCGATGGGCTCGTTAGCGGTGAAGACGGCGCACCTCTCGAGGGTGTGAAGGTCCGCATGTGCCCCGGTGGCGGCGGGCTCCTCGCCCTCGTCACGCCTTCCGGAATGCCTGGCACCGGCGGAGACGAGCCTCCTCCCGACGGGGTGACCGGGTCCGATGGGCGCTTCGCGGTGGAGGGCCTACGCCCCGGTGAGCCGGTGAGCCTGAGCTTCGAGCGCGAGGGATACGTCGACGCGCGGGAGAGCGGGATCGTCCCGCCGCGGGCCGAGCCGCTGGAAATCGTCATGCACCCCGCGTCGAAGGTCTCGGGACGC
>QHYA01000192.1 GCA_003223995.1 Acidobacteriota bacterium
GTCGGGGAGAACGCGACGGTCGAGATGAAGTGCGGTAAGAGAACCTATCCCGCAGTGAAGACCGACAAATCCGGCTCCTACCACGTGGTCGTCGAGGAGACCGGCAAATGCACGCTCACCGTGAGCTGGAACAAGCAGTCGGCGAGTCTCGACCTCGCCTCCTACGACGACGCCGTCCAGGCGGATCTCGTGCTCGAGGTCAAGGACGGCAAGCTCACGGTTCGCCGCAAGTAGCGGCGGGGATCGACCCATGCCGGACAAGCCGAAAGATTTCTGGGACAAAGCAGCCGTCTTCCTGCACCCCCTTGGCGGGCTCATGACGGCGCTCGCGGTGGCGGTCGTAGGGGTCATGGGATCCCAGGTCCTCGATCGCCGCCAGTCGCTCGAGACGAACGCACGGCTCTACTCCGAGCTGATGAGCCGGCGAGAGGAAGCGGAGAGCAACCTCCGGAAGGACATGTGCGTTTCGATCATCCAGAACTTCCTCCGGCCGGGCCTCTCGGACCTCGATTCGAAGGTCCTCAACCTGGAGCTGCTCGCCTACAATTTCCACGATTCGCTCAATCTGAAGCCGCTGTTCCTCGACATGCAACAGCGTCTCGCAGCCTCTTCCGATCCCCAGAGGAACACCTTCCTGCAGCGCGTCAACCGCGTCGCGCGGGATATCTCAGCGCGGCAGCTCTTCTCTCTCGAAGGGCATGGAAGAAGCTTCCGGCGCACCGTCGATCTCGATGAGCTCAGGAAAGCGGGCAAGGCCGGTGTGCCTCTCGAGGGAGAGAAGATCGAAATCGACGGCAAGACCTGCCAGGTGGACCTGCGCGCGCTGGGCTTTGATGAGAACCTCCAGCAGCTTCTGTTGCGCCTCGAGGTGAAGGCTCCCGAGGGCTCCGACAAGTCGGACACGCGCGTCACCTTCAACATAGGCTTCTTCGACTTCCCGATGATCGACAATACGCGCCTCGCCAACGGGCTGCGCTGCGCCGTCACGCTGAGCGCTCTCTCACGGACGAACGCCGATCTCGCGACCGTCTGCTTTCCGGCCGAGTACGCGGGGCTGAAGGACCGTCCCTACTACGACGAGGTCATACAGAAGCTTCAGGCAGCTTCGAGGGATGAACGGCTCGGAAAGGGAGGCGCGCTCCCCTGACAATAGCCAGCGGCTAGCTTGACGCGAAGCGGGCGGCCCGAGATCGAGCCATCCGCGTGAACTTCGAGAGATGGCTACCGCGCAGCGCTCGACAGACCGGGAGCTCAAAAAACTCCGCGGCGAGAAGGTGCTCGGATCACGCGGAGGGCGCTTCCCCCTTACATTGAATCGGGATTGTGAAGTAGAAGGTTGCTCCCTGGCCCGCCCTTGATTCCACCCAGATGCGGCCACCATGACGCTCCACGATCTTCTTCGAGATCGCGAGGCCAATCCCTGTCCCCGGATATCTTTCACGCTCATGAAGCCGCTGGAAAATGATGAAGACGCGTTCGCTGTAACGCGGATCGATGCCGATGCCGTTGTCCCGAATCGAAAAAACCCACTCTGCCCCCCTCGGCTCTGCCGAGGCATGAATCATTGGAGGGGACGGGCCCCTGAACTTGATGGCGTTTCCAATCAAGTTCTGCAACAGCTGCTCCATCTGGATCCGGTCGGCGAGCGCGGCCGGCAGAGGATCATTAGTGATGATCGCACCCGTCTCCTGGATCGGCAGGCGCAAGTCATCGAGGGCGCGGGCCAGGGCTCCTTCCATGTCCACGGTCACGAGCCCTTTCCAGGTGTGGTCAATCCGGGAGAAGGCCAGGAGCGCGTCGATGAGCTCGTAGACCCTGTTGGCCCCTTCCACGGCGAACTGAATCATCTCGTCGGCTTCCTGATCCAGCTTGCCCCGGTACCGTCTTGCCAGGAGCTGGGTGTAAGCCGCCACCATGCGCAGCGGCTCTTTCAGGTCGTGAGATGCCACATGGGCGAACCTCTCGAGTTCGGCGTTCGAGCGGGCCAGTTGCTCCACCTTCTTTGCCAGGGCTTCCTGTGCTCGCTTTCGCTCCTGCCGAACGACGGCTTCGCGCAGCTCTCGCTCTACGGCCGGCACAAGTCGCTTCAGGTTCCCCTTCATGATGTAGTCATGGACACCGAGCTTCATCGCCTCGACGGCGTTCTCCTCTCCGACGGTCCCCGAAACGAGAATGAACGGCAGGTCGAGCCCGAGTTCTTTGATGACTCGGAAGGCCCTCGTGCCGCTGAAGCGGGGCATGCTGTAGTCGGCCACTACGAGATCCCACCTGGAGCCGCCGAGTGCCGCCCTCAACGCCTCCTCGGTCTCCACGCGCTCGACGGCGACGTCGTACCCTTCGCGTTCGAGCTCGCGTACGACGAGCAGAGTGTCGTTCTCGGAGTCCTCTACGATCAGGAGTCGTAGTGGCCGGCTCATCCGATCTTCACGCTGGGTGGCCGTTCGTTCAGCAGCATCCAGTAAAGGCCCAGCTGCCGGATGGCCTCGGAGAACTGGAGGAAGTCGACGGGTTTGCAGATGTAGCTGTTCGCTCCAAGGCTGTAGCCTGCCACGAGGTCCCGCTCCTCCCGAGAGGAGGTGAGGATCACCACGGCCAGGAGCATCGTTCGCTCGTCTGCTCTCAGCCGCTTGAGCACCTCGAGCCCATCGATCTTCGGAAGCTTGAGGTCCAACAGGATCACGGCCGGCATCCGTTCGAGATCCCGTCCGGCGTACGCTCCGGTGCCAAACATGAAATCCAGAGCCTCTTCTCCGTCTCGCACGACCACGACCTCGTTGGCTATGTTCGCTTTCGCCATGGCACGGAGGGTGAGCGCTTCGTCATTGGAGTTGTCCTCGACGAGGAGGATGAACTTCTCCGCTGTCATCCCGTTCCTTTCGGCCCTTGGAAGGCTAAAGTAGAACACGGCGCCTACACCGACCCGACTCGGAAAGGCCAGAACCGCTCAAGGGCACGGCGGGATGCCTCGCCGCTTGCCCGAGCAACACCCGTGCTGTCGACGGAACCGTGGATGAAAAGGGGTTGCCAAGCCATCGCGAGCCCCCTTCACAACAGTCGCGCCGCCCGATGCGTTGATTGCGGCGGTGCCGCGCCCCCCTCGCTTCAGCCTGAGAGTTCAACTCCCTCCGCGAAAATCTAGTTCCCCCGCTCGCGTCGAGCAAGCTGGGCAAGTCGAACCCCACGCGACCTCGTCTGTGCGGGCGTCTCCCAAACCGGAGGCAGCATCGCCCGGATCTGACTCAAGGGGCTATTGGGCTATTGGAGAACGGACGCATCAAGGAGCTGATTGACCGGATCCCGCCGACCTGGAGATCGTTGAATGAAATCGTTCCTCACGTATGGACGTCGGTCGGGGGCTCGCGAACACGAAAGCCGCGTCTGACAGCCGCGGCGACTCAATCCACCAGGTAGTAGTAAGTCTTTCCGTCGTTGAGGACGGGATCGTCGTAGCTCGTGATGTTCTGCTCGTTGACGAGTGTCGTCACGCCAATCGTGAACTGCGCGTTGTCGGATCGCCGGAGGGTGTAAGGAGGACTGCCCCCTGACCAGGACAGGTGGACCTTTCCCGTCCCCTTGTCGGGGCCGGCCTGCAGGTTTGCTGCGAGCGGGAACGGGAAGGCCGCGGTAGCGAGCGTCGAGTCGTTCCGTCCGTAGCCGAGCAGGGTTCCATCGAAGGAAACGGCCACGGGGAGGACCGGCCTCTGTCCCCAGCCGCACTCCTGGTCGTAGAGCTTCAGCAGCGCCCCGTCGGAGACGCGCCAGATCCGGATCTCGCGGTCGAATCCCCCGCCCGAAACCAGCTCCAGCCCGTCGGGCGCGAACGCAACCCCTGGGCCGCGTTCGCGTGCCCAGCGAAGGTCCGAAGCAACGCCCCATCCGAGAAGCGCCAGAGCTTGACGTTGTTGAACAGGCCCTCCTCGGAGGTGGCGAATGTCGTCCCGTCCGGGGAGAACGCGATCGTGTTGATTTGCGCCGTGGCCGTGTCGACCGTGCGGATCTTGAACCCATCCGAGACGCGCCACCAGGTCAGCACCGTCCCGGAGGCGGAGACCAGGGTCTGGCCATCCTTCGAGAAGCGCACTGCTCCGACCGCGAACGTGTGGGAGAAAGTCCGGATCTGCTCCCCGTCCGACACTCGCCAGAGCCGGACCAAGCCGGCCGTGGTGTCGCTTCCCCCCGTCGCGAGAAGGGTCCCGTCGGATGAGAAATCCGCCGCCTTCGAGCCCCCCGGATGCCCCGGCAATGTTCGCAGCAGAACCCCATCCGACACCCGCCACAGCTTGACGCTGTGATCGATCGTGTCGGGAGGCGGGGAGCCGGCTGCTGTCGCCGCGGTCTGGTTGTCGAGGGTCAGCGCGACCACGTTGATGATGTCCCGATGGCCACGCAGATCGTGCAGCAGATTGCCCGTTGGCCCGTCCCACAGCTTCGCGGTCGTGTCGCCACTTCCGGAGATGAAGTGGCCGTCGGGTGAGTACGCCACGCCGAATACCCTGTCGGTGTGGGTGCCGAAAGTCTGCAACATCGCCCCCGTGCTCACCTGCCACTGGCGGCACTTGCTGTCGCTGCCGCCGGAGACGATGGTCTGGCTGTCGGAGGCGAACTGCACGGACTGGATGTAAAGGACGTCCGGGTTGGAGAGGGTCCGCACGAGAGAGCCGCTCGTCGGGTTCCAGAGTTTGATCGTGCTGTCGCCGCTTCCGGAGGCGACCAGGGCGCCGTCCGGGGACCAGTCCACGGAGTAGATCGCGTCGGTGTGCCCGGTGAGGGTTTTCTGGAGCTGTCCGTTGGACACCTTCCAGATCTTCGCGGTCTGGTCCCAGCTCCCGGTCACCAGGTTGGCACCGTTCGGAGAGAACGCCACGCCGGCGACGAAGAAAGTGTGCCCTGTCAGCGTCCTCTGAAGCGCCCCGTCCGAGACGCGCCAGATCTTGGCCGTGTTGTCTGCGCTGCCGGAGGCGATCAGGGTCCCGTCCGGCGAGAAGTCCACCGAGAAGACGTAGCCACCATGGCCGGTGAGCGTCCGCAGCAGAGCGCCGTCCGAGACGCGCCAGAGCTGAATGTCATAACCGCGTCCCACGCCGAGCAGAGCCCCGTCGGGCGAGAACGTCACCGACCATGCGGTCTGGTCGTCGGCGATGCTGCCGTCGGAGAAGGTCCGCACCAGGGTCCCGTCCGAAACCCGCCACAGCTTGAGCGGGATGTTGCCGCTGCCGAAGTTGACGTCGCCCCCCGAGGCCACGAACTGCCCGTCCGGCGAGAAAGCGACAGACTCGACGGTCGCCAGGTGCGAGGCCAGCGTCCGGATCATCACGGCGTCGCCCGCCCGCCAGAGCTTGATGCTCTCGTCGTCGGCACCCGCCGAGGCGAGCGTCTGACGGTCCGGCGAGAGGGCCACTTCGTTGACCCCGACGTGACCTCCCTTCACCCACAGGATGTCCGGCGGGCCCTGAGCAAGGGCCTGGTGGCTGGTCAGCGCAGCCCAGAAAAGCCCTCCCGCCCACCAGCCGAGCTTCAACGCAAGCGCCTGTTTCTGCATGATCCTTTGGCCCCCTGCCCTGAGCGGCCGGGTACAGGTCGATCGAACACCTGCCCCCCGACCGGCGGTGCTGGAACGGCCGCGGCCGGACACCCGCCCCACACTTACAGCCCGGTTGAACGCGGCCTGCTCAAGTTACACCGATTCGAGGCTTCTCCCGGCCGGGATTGGAACAGTTTGGAGGAAGCGGTCGGGCCGTTCCTCCAGCACCCGGCGCCTTGCGAGCAGCACCCGGCGCCTTGCGAGCAGCACCTGGCGCCTTGCGAGCGCCGCTCTCCCCTTACGAACTCTCCCGCGCGCTTGCCTGAGCTTGTGTTGGACCTTACGGTTGGGACCCGGAGGGTCGCGCCGGAAGGCCGGCGACATCACGCGACCCGCGCAGGTTTTCGAGCGCCCAGGCGCCGGGCCCCTGCGCTGCTATGTACAACGATATCCAGCAATACGCGATGGCCAGCTCGCCGCCGTTCAAGATCGGCCAGAACCCCCGCGGCGCGTGCCCGATGAAGTAGGCGAAAGCCATCAGGCCGCTCATCAGGAACGACGCGGCACGTGTGAACAGGCCGACGGCAATGAGCGTGCCGCCGAACAGCTCGATCCCCCCCGCGATCCAGACAATGGCGGCCGGAGCGTCTTTCGGCACCCCACCGAAGATGCCCAGGAGCTTCTGGGCGCCGTGGCAAACGAGCAAAGTGCCGACCAGGATGCGAGTGGCTCCGAGGATTTGAGGGGCGAACCTCTCCAATCTCCTGAACATGACTTCCTCCTTAGAGTCGGCAACCGTGCCGGGGCTCTTCGACGGCGGTTCGGCGAAGAGCCTGGGATGAGGACATTCGTGTCGAGGACGATTCTCATTCGCGGTGACGAACGCTGCGGACCGCCTCCTTGATGTCGGCGCGCTTCATCCAGGCGCGGTGGGTCTGCCCGGACACGAGCGGCTAGAGCCAAGAACTCGCGACGTGTCGGAGCGTCGAAGATCATGCGCAATTTCGTGGCGCTTGGCAATCGAGGCTCGCTGCATTCAGCAGAGTGATGACGGGTGGTAGCCAATCCACGAATCGGTTCGCTCGCTGCGCCGCGCGCGAGCAGCTCCGCCTCTCGCTCCGGGGTGAGGCCCGGCCGGTCGGCGATGCCGTCAGGGCTCTGTAAGGAAGAGCGTACCTCCGAGAACCAGCAGCTTCATCGCTTCGCCCATCGAAGAGGCCGGCCGCCGACGCCCGCCCGCACCTCACCACCAGGACCAGAACTCGACGCGGAGGGTCCGGGAGAGCCTGCGGGTCAGCAGTGAAAGGAGCCGCGTCCGGCCACAGTGGATCTTGGCCGTGCCTGTCATCTCGGACTTCAGCAGCAGGGAGGGATTGTCGAGCTGGGTGGTGACGACGATGGTCTTTCCGGGGACGGCCCCCTCGACCCGCGAGGCTGTGGGTGCGATCGAGGTGACGGTCCCGTGGAAGGTCTGCTGGGGGAAGGACCTCGCCCTCAGCTGCACCTCCTGGCCCATATGCACGTCGGAGATCTCCTTCTCGGAGACGGCGATCTCAGCCGTGACCGTGCTCAGCTCGTGGACCTTGGCGATGACGTCTCCCTTGTTTACGTGTTCGCCGACCCTCTCCTTCAGCTTCGGGGTCGTGATCACTCCCGAGATCGGGCTGAAGACGCTCAGGCGCTGGAGCTGTCCCTCAAGGTAGCGCTTGCTGACGTCCCACCGCCGGCTCTCCGCCTCGACGGACTCGATCTCCTCCGGCCGACTGCCCGCCATCAGCATCCTGAGCCGGCCGTCGGCCTCCTCCAGCTCCTTCTGCCGGACTGCGACCTCCTCCTCGGCTTCACCAAGCTCCTTCCGCGAGACGAGGTTCTGCTCGAAGAGGGCGTTCAGCATCTCGCGCTTCCCGCGGCCGTAGCGTAGCCGCTCCTGGGCCTTCTCCAAGCCCGTCCGCGCGAGGGACAGCTCCTCTGCCCGCGGTCCTTGCCGCAGCATCCGGAGCTTCGCCTGGCTCTCCTCGATCTGTGCGCTGACTTTGCGGATCTCCGCCCGGTAGTCACGAGCCGACAGGCGCGCGATCAAATCTCCTTTCCCGACACGGTCTCCTTCTTCGACGCGGACATCCTCGATAATTCCCTCGACTTCGGCCCGGACGTCGGCGTTGCGCGCGGGCAGGATGGTGAAATCTCCCGAGACCTTCAGCTCCATCTTGCCGAACCACAGGCCGGCCAGGGCGGCTGCGGAGACGACAAGGAGTTTTCCGCCCTTGGCGAGTGAAGAGCGCATGGCCTGGATGGAGCCGAACATTTCCGGAAGTCTAGCAAGCGTCCGGCTGACCGGGGATCGGAAAACGGTCAAGAGGATGCCGACGAATAGGAAAAATCCCCAGGCTTGGTAGCGTGTGACGAGGAACCGGCCGAACCGGAACCCCACGTAGCTCAGAAGCCAGGTGGAGTAGGCCCCGGCCAGGAGTCCGTACAGCAGGAAGACCCGGGCCTCGCGGGGAGTCGGGCTGGAGCCTGCCGAGTGCGCCCCGCCCGCCAGCCTCCGGACGCCGGAGCGCAGGTAGGCGGAAGCTTTCTGGCGGAGGTTCGGGATCTCGACGTAGTCGCTCAGCAGGTAATAGCCGTCGAGCTTGATGAGGGGGTTGAGGTTGATGAGGGTCTTGATCGCCGAGGTCGCCATCACGACCAGGGCGATCTGGCTGGGCACGGTGTCTGGATCGGTGAGGCGCCACGCGAAGGTGGCCAGGGCCCAGATGAAGATCTCGACATAGGCTCCCGCGAACGTGACCCAGAGCCGACAGGACTTCTCGGGAAAGAGCCACGCGTCGCTGACATTGCAGTAGAACGCGGGCTGGAGGTAGATCAGCATGAAGCCGATCTCCCGGACGGTTCCCCCGAATCGCTTGCACGTCAGTCCGTGGGCGAACTCGTGGACCACCACGACACCGTAGGCCACGACCCAGGCCAGCAGGAGTGACCGCAGGTTGAAGAGGCCGCGGAGATCGCGGGCGATCTCCGCCCAGTTGGCAACGACGAGGACGATCGCCCAGACGATGCACGCGGCGGACAGAAGGACGAAGTGAGGCGTGAAGAGAAACCCCAGCTTCCCGATCATCCAATCGAACAGCCGGTCCGGGTCGAAGGCTCTGAACCGGAGGTAGAGGGGGCTGCCCCGGACGCGGCCGCCACGGCGCAACGGAGGGATCGGCGCATTTGTCTGCTCCTCGATCAGGCCGAGATTGCGCAGCCGCCCGATGAACCCCTCCAAGGCGGGTAAGGACAGAGGCGCAGAGAACCGCTCCTCTGCCTTCCGCCGGAGCGTCTCGAGGGGGACCGCCCCGTCCAGCAGTTGAAGGATGAACGCTTCGGTCTCCCCGAAGCGGAAATAGCGCCTCGTGACCGGATCCTTGACCACGAGGCTGGTCGTCCCTGCGGCCGAAGCGTGTCGGCTGAGGACGAGGTCCCCGCGCAACGCCGGCGGACACTCCTGGCCGACAGATCCTGTCGAGGAGGATGGTCCGTTCGAGCCGGGAGGAGCGTGCTGGCCGAGTAGCCCTTTGGAGTTCGCTGTCACGGATCGGTTCCCTGGATTCTCCTGGCCCGATAACTCCTCCACATGAAAAAGAAGGCCACTGGAAGCCAGTGGCCCTCGCTTGTCTCTTGTCTCTGGCTCCCCGGGCCATGGGAACCGGCACAATGGCCGGTCTGCCACCATCCGGGAGAGCCGAAGCGGGCGGCTCTAGTCTAGTGTCCGCCCTGGTTTCCCGGCTGGCCCTCGTAGCCCTGCAGGCCGTTACCCTGGTTTCCCGGCTGGCCCTCGTAGCCAAGTTGCCCAGGCGGGTTGCTCGGGGCGATCCTCTCCTCGAGTTGCTCGACCTCGAGCTTCAGTTCCTTGCGATCCATACGCCACCTCCCTGGAAAGAGACGCGCATTGAGGCGACCTAGAATGGCTTAAATGGCCTCCTTCCCCCAA
>QHYA01000270.1 GCA_003223995.1 Acidobacteriota bacterium
TTGGGGGCACCTGTCCGGTGTGGATCGCCAGGGCGGTGGCGGCTGCTTCGATCCCCCCCGAGGCGCCGATCGCATGGCCTGTCATGGACTTGGTGCTGCTGACGAGCAGGCCGTCGGCATGCTTGCCGAACACCTCGCGGATCGCGGCGGTCTCCGCCTTATCGTTGAGCTGGGTGGAGGTGCCGTGGGCGTTGATGTACTGCACGTCGCTCGGAGAGGTGCCGGTCTTCCGAAGCAGTCCGCTCATCAGCCGGACGAGCTGCCGCCCCTCGGGCTCCAGCATCACGATGTGATACGCGTCGCAGTTGGTCTCGTATCCGCAAACCTCGGCATAGACGCGTGCCCCGCGCGCTCGCGCGAACTCCTCACTCTCGAGAATCAGCATGCCGGCCCCCTCGCTCAGGACGAACCCGTCCCGCTCGCGGTCGAACGGACGGCTGGCGTGCTCCGGGTCGTCGTTGCGCGCGCTCATCGCGCGGAGCAGGTCGAAGCCCTTCAGCCCCCAGCCGTCATGATCCGACAGGATCCCGTCCACACCTCCTGTGATGACAACGTCCGCCTCGCCAAGGCGGATGGCCCGGAAGGCGTCTCCCGCGCCCATCGTCCCCGCCGCGCAGGCCGTCGTGACCGCCTTGCACTCGCCGTTCGCCCCGAAGCGGATGGCGACCTGGGCCGCAGGGGCGTTGGGGATGAGCATCGGCAGGAAGTAGCGCTTCATCTGGCGCTCGGGACCTTCGGTCCATCGCTGATGGCTCGCCTCGGTCGTCGCGAGACCGCCGATGCCGGTTCCGAGGATGACCGCCAGCCGCTCAGAGCACACCCCCTCGACACGGTAGCCGTGGCGCCTGCCGTCGCGAGGCTCGAGCTGGAAACCAGCATCCTTCAGGGCCATCAATGCCCCGGCGATGGCGTACTGGCTGACACGGTCGAGGAGATCCACCTCGCGGGGAGTGATGTCGAATTCCTGGTAGTCGAAATCGCGGACCGGCGCCCCGACCTGGGTGAAGAAGCGAGCGGGGACCATCCACGGGAGATCGACACGCCGCCCTCCCGATCGTCCGGCAAGCGACGCCTGCCAGAAGCGTTCCTTGCCGATGCCGATCGAGGTGATCAGCCCCAGACCCGTAATGACGACGCGAGGCGGCACGCTCACCGGAAGGAAGCCCTCACTGTTCGCAACGACTGGCCTCGAACTATACAACCACGTCCGCGGCCAGAAAAAGGGGGAGGATGGGCGGCCGCCGGGCGGCGCCGCGGGCGGCCTGCGGCGCCGGAGCACCTGGCGGTTTCTTCAGTCCTGCTTCTTCGAGTGGCCCGCCACGAGAACCGTCCCGGCTTCCAGAGCGCGGCGGATGCGGATGCGAGACTCTTCGAGGTAGGCCCTGGTCGTTTCGTCCATGCCCACCGCCCGGCCCGCCAGGACGGAGGCCATCTTCTTTTCGAGCGAGGAGAGATTCGCGCGAGCCAGCGAGCGGGCGTCTTCCGGCGTTCCTTCGGCCGGCGAGATGAGGATCGAGATCAACCGGTCGAGGGTCGCCCGGCCCAGATTTCGGCGCATGACAGGGATCGCGAAGCCGCCGCGGCCCGCCGCCGGCCTGGCCGCCAGCTCCGAGAACACGGCGTCCGTCAGCGAGCGCATGTGCTCCGCGAGGCCGTACGCTTCCGTGCCGCTTCTCGACTCGGTCTCGAGCAGCCGTGCCAGCAGGATCGGATGCAGCAGCCGGTCCAGAAGCTCCGTCTGGATGCCCAGCACACGCTCCGAGAAGGGGTAGTCGAGCCGGCGGATGTCATAGATCTCGGTTCCCCAGTGGGCCCAGCGGGTGGGCTGCAGCGCGTTGAGCAGATCGGCCGGCACCGACCAGGCGGCATCGGAGAAGCCCGATTCCTTGAGGATCGCCATCGCTTCGCGCTGGCGGGCGGTGCTGACCGGGACGAAGGGAGCCCTCGCCCCCGGATCGCCCCGGTGCGTTCGGGAGGTGCTCAGCCCCCCGATCTGCTTCGAGACGATCTGCAGCGCCGAGCCCTGAGCGGCGGCGAGGCTGTCGAAGGTGTTGCGGAGCCGCTCGTAGCTCTCCCCGGGAGCGATGAGCTTCTCCAGGATCTTGCCCCTCACTGTCCGGATCAACGCGAGGCGGTCACGAGCGAACCGCAACGGGTCCGAGCCGAGGTCGAACTGGTTGGTGTCGGGATCGACGCCGATCGGAACCGGCCCAGCGAAGGCGTCCTCGTCGGTGCCGTACTGGTGGCCGGGAAGCGTGGACTGCTCGGCGATCCTCCGCAGCGCCGGCAGCTCATCCTCCGTTTCCCGCGCGTCGATCGGAGTGTAGCCGTACTGGATCGCCCAGAGGTCGTAGTCTCCCACCGACTGGCTGTAGTAGTCCCCCTGGACCTTCCGGTCGAGCGAGAAGTTCGCCACCGGATACTCCATCACCGAGTCGTACAGCCCGTGCTCTCGCGTCCAGGCGACATCGTTCAACCGGTCGTTGGCCGTGGCGGTGGAGGCGCGGAAGTTGTGACGCAGCCCCAGTGTGTGTCCCACCTCGTGGGCCACCACCCACGTGCCGCCGTCCACAGCGGAGCGCCAGCCGGGCAGCGGAGCGGGGGAAGCCGCGGCGAACGTCCGGACGTAGTTCCTGTAGCCGCGGCGAACGTTCTGCAGCATCGCCGCCTCGACGAGAATGTCGGCGTCGAGGATGTGGCCGTTGCGGGGATCGACGCGCGACGGACCGATCGCTCCGAAGGCCGGTTCGGAAGAGGTGATCCATCGGATGGTGTTGTAACGGACGTCCTCCGGATCGAAGTCCTTGTCCTCCGGGGGATCCTTGACGACGAGCGCGTCCTTGAAGCCCGCCTTCTCGAACGCCTTGTTCCACATCAACGCCCCTTCGCGCACATGGCCGCGGTATTCTTCCGGGATCGTGCGGTCGAGGTAAAAGACGATCGGCTCCCTCGGAGGGGAAACGGCCGCGGCCGGATCGGTCTTCTCGAGCTTCCATCGGTTGACGTAGCGGACGAAGAAGGTGTCGGAGGCATCCCGCGAGAAGTCTTTGACCGCGGTCAGGAAGTAGCCGACCCGGTCATCGGCGAGACGGCCTCTGAAACCGTCATCGGGAAGCTCCGAGATGCTGTAGTGCACGCCGAGCGGCAAGAAGCGCGGGTCGGTGACCGTCTCGAGCCCCTTCGGCTCACTCCAGCCATATGTTGCCGCAACCTCGATCTCCAGGTTCTTCGGGAAGAGCTTGACTCCGCTGACCGCCGTGCGGTCCTTGTCGAAGGGCGCCGGGGCCCCAAGGAGCTGCTTGAGCACGACACCGAGCCCGGGGAGGTCGCCGACGAAGATCTCGTTGAGATCGATCAGGATGTGGTTCGTGCCCTTCTGGAGGCTCACGATCTTCGCCGCCGCCAGGACGGAGTCGTTGTAGGACAGGGCGACGGCCTTCTCCACCGGCGATCCCTGGCCGCCGCGGAAGCGGCTGTTCTTGATCTGGAGCAGGAGCTTGCTCCCGGCGCGGTGGAAGACCCACAGCTCCGTGTCGAGCGGCATGCCGCCGAGGATGTACCCCTTTCCCAGGCCGCTTGTCAGGCTCGAGACCATCAGGAAGGGACGGTCGAGCTGCTCGGGGGCGAATTCCAGCCACGTGTCGTCGTGCTTGCGATGGATCGTGAAGAGCCCCTTCATCGTCTCGGCGTCCTTGAGGGTCTTGTCCCAGTCCTTGTAGGGAGAGCCCTCCTCCTTCTTCTCTTCCTTGGGCGGCTCGGAGGAGTCGTCTGCCTTCTTCCTGGCCGTGGCTGGCGCGACCCCGGCCAGGACCGCGAGGAAGAATCCGAAGAAAACGAAGGCTCCTGATCGGGCAGGGCTGGTTGTGAACGGACCGAACACCGGGGTCATCTTCTCCCTCCTGACAGCGCTGCGAGGACTGCTCCGTTTCTCTTCTGTGCTGCCCCGCTTCTCTGCGCGCTTCGCGGTGCTATACGTCCGGAGGCGAGAATTGTTTCACCTCCCACCCCCTATCATTCCCCTGCTCCAGACGTGTCGGATGGTATCGACGCGGTTCACGGTAAAGGCGGGACAGGCCGCCAGTGTTCGGCCGGCGCGTGCTAGGCTTGGGCCTCGGGAGCGATGGTGAACCGCGAGATCGAGGTCAAGCTGCCGCTGGGCGTCGACCTCACCGAAACGTGCCGCCGGCTGGAGCAGGGCGGCGCTGTCCTCGAGCGGCCGCGCGTGTTCGAGGACAACCTGCTCTACGACGATGGCGCTCTTTCACTCACCAGAACAGGGCGC
>QHYA01000001.1 GCA_003223995.1 Acidobacteriota bacterium
AGATGTTGTCATCTATCCCGAGCGGCAGGCTCTCGACAATGGCCGCGCACAGAACAGCAAGGAGGGGAGGCGCCAGGTAGATCATTCGCGAGTGATGCGAGGCGTGCGACAGCGTCACCAGAATGCGATAGCCGGGAAACGCGGGGTCATGAGCATACAGCCTCGTGAAGGTCCACCAGAACAGGGAAAAGCCGGCGTAACCGCCCGCAAGCAGGAAGGCGAGCAGGCCGCTCCAGGTCTTCTCTCGGTTCCAGGGGAGGCGCGGGCCGCCGAGGGCCTTGCCGGCGACCGTCGCCATGCCATCGCCAAAGGCGAGTGCTCCCCAGGCGGCGGCAACGATTTCCAAGTGATTCCGCAGGAGCAGGATGAGAAGGGAGATGACTGACGGGTAGAGGACGATGCCCGCGTCAGGCCGGCTCGCACGGGCGGATCCGGTCCGGAACAGCTTCTCTGCGGCGTAGCGGGGAAGCAGGAAAACGTTGTGCAGGAGAGCACCGACAGCGAGGAGGAAGGAGACCGGCCAGGGCAGATACGCCAGGAGCAGAGCGAAACCACCCATGGCGATATGGACTGCCTTGCGCGCGTACTCGGAGAAGCCCGCCGCCACCGCTTCCGCCTCCACCGGCATCCAGACGCCCTGCGATCCCCTCCCGAGCTATCCGGCTGCCTCTGTGCCGATGCTGCTCGCCCGCGCCCGCGGCTTTCCCCCCTCGAGCGACATCAGCCATCTCATCAGACGACCGACTCCCTCTTCGAACGCCGTGATCCGGTAGCCGAGCTCGCGGCAAGCCTTCTCCGAGGTGTACGCCCATTCGTGCTCGTAGATTCCCACCTCCTCGTCAGTCAGCTCAGGCTCGATGCCGAGGAGGTTCGCCCTCCATCGCATCATCTTTCCCACCGTCCTGCCCAGCCAGTACGGCATCGACCGGCGGGGAGCAGGGATCCCGGTGGCCTTCTCCATTTGAGCGAACAGTTCCCGGATGGTCCTGTTCTCCCCTCCCAGGATGTAGCGGCTTCCGGGCTCCGCCTTGCGCAGGGCAAGCCAGTGCCCTTCCGCCACGTCATCAATCAGCGAGAAGCACTGCCTGCGATCGCCGGGGCCGATCGTCGCAGGAATCTTCCTGCGGAGAAACTTCAGCCCCGCCTGCGCGACGATGTTCCCGTCGGTCAGGGATCCTTCTCCGTAGGTCACGCCCGGGTAGAGAACCACCAGCGGCACCCCCCTCTCGGCCGCTTTCCGCGCCTCACGGTCCGCCAGACACTTCGTCCTCTCGTAGTCGTTGTGGAAGGACCGCCCTGGAAGCTCGAAAGACTCGTCCGCCACCCGGCTGTCCGTCGGGCCCAGAGCGATGAAGGACGATGTGTAGAGGATCCTCCCGATCCGGCGGGATTCGGCAGCAGCCACCACGTTACGGAATCCTTCGACGTTGATCCGGTCGAAGGCCGTGACTTCCGGGGCCCACCGCTTGACGAGGGCCGCCATGTGGACCACCGCCTCGCAGCCTTCCATCCCTCGCTCGAGGCTCGGGCGGTCGGTGACATCGCCTGCGACGGCCCGCACGCCCTCAGGAAGCCTTCCGGTCCGTTCGGGATCCCGGACCAGAGCGACCACCTCGCAGCCCGCCGAGACGAGCCGGGCGGCGACTCGCCCCCCCATGAAGCCCGTGGCCCCCGTGATGAAGACCCTCACGCCGCCCCTTTCACGAGACCCACGGAGCTCACGAGGCTGGATCTCACGAGATCCACGGATACCGCTTCGTGACGCCCCTCATGCCGCCCCCCCTTTGAGGTACTCCTCGACGGTGCGCATCCAGGGGCGCGGGGCCTTGCCCGCCACGGCGCTGTAGCGGCTCAGATCGAGCACGGTCCTTTCGGGACGGGCGGCGGGAAGCTTCAGGTCGGCGCGGCGCACGGGCTCCACGATGGCCGGATCCAGCCCCGCGATCCTGAGGACCTCACGGCCGAACTCGAACTTCGAGCACCATCCAGCGTTGGAGAAGTTCACCACACCGCGGCAGCCCCGCACGATCAGCTCGTCGATCGCCGCCGCGAGGTCCAGGGTATAGGTGGGTGCGTTGACCCAATCCAGCGCCGCCCTGACCTTCTCCCCCTGGCGGCCTTTCTCGATGAGCTTGTCGATGAAGGTCTGCCGGCCCGGCCCGAAGAGAAAAGAGGTGCGGATCGAGAGCATGTCCGGATGCTCCCTGATCGCTTCCCGCTCCCCTTCCCACTTCGATTCTCCGTAAACCTGGAGCGGCGAGCAGAGGTCCTCCTCCCGGTAGGGCTCGTCTGATTTTCCGTCGAACACGTAGTCGGTCGAGATGTGCACCATGACGGCCCCGATCGCCCGGCAGGCCCGGGCAAGGTTCACGACGGCGTCGCGGTTCTCGCGGAATGCACGGTCGGGGAAGCGCTCGGAGCCGTCGACGTCCGAATAGGCCGCGCAGTTGACGACCAGAGAAGGAGCGAGCCGTTCCAGCTCGGCTCGCAACCGCCAGAAATCCTCGAGGTCCAGGAACTCGCGAGTGGCCGACACGGTGCCTGGATAGCGGTTCTCGAAATGCGCCGCCACCGCCCGGCCAAGCAGCCCCGTGCTCCCAGTGATGAGAGGCCTGGTTTCGTCCTTACGCACCGACGGTCAAGGAGTCGTTCCCGCGTTGAGGTCCAGGAACTTTCCAATTCCTTTCAGATCCACGATGAAACGGAACTCCTGCCGCTGAATGCCGAAGAAATCGCGGCGGTCGTACTCAGCGATGAACCCGCAACACTGCGAATAGTATCCGACGCGCAGGCCCCGTTCCAGCAGCCGCGAGGCCTTCTCGTCGTAATTGGCGTGCAGGTCGAGCAACAGCTTCCGCTCGAATAGCGCCGTGCCCCCCGAGATGTTGATCGTGTTGGCCGCCCGGCGCCTGCGGACCCAGGAAAGGTTGACGAATCCCAGCCGGCCGCTGCGGGCCGATGTCGTCAGCGTCTCGGAAAGAAAGGTCTTCTGGAGCAGGTCGTAGTCGGTCCGCAGATCCACGCTCATGTTCAGCGAGGGATTGATGCGTGCGGTGAGATTGATCGGACTGTAGTGACGCGAGCGGTCCTTGAAGCTCGACAGGAACGTCTCGAACGAGTAGGTCTGCGAGATCTCCAGGTTGGCGATCTCGACCGGGTTCTCCGCCACAGGAGCGTGGGAAGTCGGCGGGGCCGCCGGAGGCGGCAACACCGGCGGGGGCGCCCCCGCCGGCGTGTACGGCCACGCTGCCAGCACCCCGGCCGCCTCTACGGCCTCGGCCGGTGTCCCGCCACTTCCCCGTCGAGCCGCTCCGGCCGCCGCCGCTCCGGGGAAAGGGCCCGGGACCGCGGGGGTGGACGGCTCCTCGGGGGCCGGAGCTTCGGCCGAAGTGAAACTCCCCTGCGCGGCCTCAGCAGCAGCGCCTGCGGCGGCGGCGGCGGAACCAGCGGCGGGAGTCTCCGGGTAGTAGTCGGGCTGAGGCGCGGCGGGTGTGGCCGGTGCCGGAGGTCTCTCCGGAGCGAGGGAGGCCGGTCCCCACGGCGGACCCGTGGCTCCGGGCTGCCGCGCCCCGGGCGAGGGAGGCGGCGAGACGGGCGCGGCCGGCCTGCGCGCCAGCAACCGCTGCCTCACGCCGTAGGTGACCTGGTGGATCGTCTGGAACGCGTTGGAGCTGAACTCGATCTCGTCGAAAGGGATCGCGCTCGACAGTACAGGTTGCCCCGTCACGGGATCCACCTCCTTCTTCCCGCTCCGCGGATCGGTGACCTGCTCGCGGTAGTCGAGGGATGGAGCGAACTGCCACAGCAAGCGCGGCTCGATCACGTGCTTGAATCGCCGGCCGGACTGTCCCTCCGGGGGCTCCCAGACATGGAACAACCGAGGTCCCGTCAGCTCGACCGTCGCTTCCACGAAGTTCCGGTTCAGCGGTCGATCCAGGAATACTTCGCCCCCGGATCGCAGCGTCCCGTCCGCATCGGGGAGCTGGGAGGTCTGGCTCGCCGACCAGTAGGTCTCGCGCAGGGTCAGGGCTGATTCGACGTCCAGCCACGGGAAGGGAGTCGCCGGGAGCGCCAGACGGCCGCCCACGTCGAGCCGGCCGTAATCCGCGTTGAAGCGGCCCCCCGCCGTCCCATCCAGATCGATGTCCAGGTCGAAGGTCCGGTCATTCCTCCCCGCCAGGTCCGCGCGCGACTGGAAAGAGAGGTAGATGGGAAGGCTGCCGAGCCTGCGGCTTCGCCCGCGAAACTCGAGCTCGGGGAGCATGTCCTGCTTGAGGTCCTCGCGCAGGATCCTCCCGAAAGCAGTGTTGCTGAGAAAGAACTGCTCCCGTTGCTGGGCGCGGACCGTGAGGGAGTAATAGGACCAGTTCCGGATGAGGTTGACCTGCGAGACGGTCGCCGGCGTCGAGGCGCCCGCCAGGGTGCGGGCGAAATCGAAGTAGTAGGCGAAGTCGGAGACCGCATTGAGGTCGGCCACCGCCCGCCAGCCCTCGCCGAAGCCTTGCTCCGCGCGCAGGGAGGTCTTGTAGCGGAACTGGTTGGTGCGTTGATCGTTCAGCCCGTAGGCGTCGAACACGACCCTGCCGTGCGCGCTCGGCAGCCAGTTGAACTCGATGCCCCCCGCCCCTCCCGCCTTCTCGTAATAGTCCCCCTCCACCGTCAGGTCCGCATTCCTCGCCATCGCCCAGAAGAACTGCTCTCCGACGAACAAGCCCAGCGTCCGGGACGTCCCCCACTGGGGAAAGAGCAGTCCGGTCGCTCTCTCCCCCTTGATGGGCCAGATCAGGTAGGGGGTGTAAAAGAAAGGCACCCCGCGCGCCCGCATGGAGACGCCGCTGAGGTAGGCATAGTGGTTCAGGTGGAAGCGGCCCTTCCGGATGTGGAGGGACCAATAGGGGACGGGCTGGGTGCAGGAGGTGAACACCGCGTCGCGGATCAGGACCACATCGTCGGAGATCTTGTCCATTTCCTCGGCGACGACCAGGGCATCGGGCGGGAAGGTGCCCACGGCATGGCTCACCGAGCCGGTCCTGTCGCCAAGGTCGTAATGAAGGGTCTTCCCCGCGAGCCTGTTCCCCTGCCATGTGAGGGAAACGTTTCCTTCCGCATCGACGGTGTTCTTGTCCCGGTCGTGGGTCATCCGGTCCGCCTGGATGCGGAACTGGCCACAGTCCAGATCCACGTAACCGGAGAACTGTTGGACCTTTTCCCGCAGCGTGCTGCTCGCGCCGAAGGTCAGCGTGCAGCCTTCCATGCCGGAGAGCTTCGGAAGGCCGCCCGGCCGCTGGGGCTTGGCCGGTGCCTGAGCGTAGGCCGGGGCGCCGCGAAGCAACCGGACGGAGCAGGCCACAGCCAGCAGGAGACGCCATCTGGTGCCTCGCGCCAGCCAGCTGATCGTCAATGAAAGACCAGGCCCGCGTAGCCGACCACTTCTCCGTAGTCGCCCGTCCTGTCGCCCGAGTTCATGTAGGCAATGAGCCGCCCCTGTCGCGCCCCGAGGAGACGGGCCGCATGCAGTCCGGCCACCGCCGGAGCGATCCCGCACATGGAGATCCCTTCGCGGCGGACGACCTCCTCGAGCTTCTCGGGATCGACCTGCTCCATCGCCTCGATGGCCCTGCCGTCCAGCTCCCTCGCCCTCTTCGCCGGTATGTAGTGGGACATATCGGAGGAGATCACGATCAACACGGGCTCGCCCGCGCCGCGGATGACCCGTTCGAGCGCCTGCCCCAGGCAGAGCAGCGCCTTGTGCTGCTGAGTGCCGAGACAGATCGGAACGAAACGGAAGCCGGGGCGCAGCTCCTGCAGGAACGGCAACTGAACTTCCAGGGAGTGCTCGCGCCGGTGCGCCGCCTCGTCCTCTGCGAGCTGCGCGTCCTCCCTCAGCAACGCTCGGGCCAGCTCCTCATCGATCGGCGCCGAGCCGAGCGGGGTCTCCCAGGACCCCGATGCCATCATGGCCAGCGGCTCGCCCAGCCCGGTGTGGTTCGGGCACAGCACGACGATCCGGCTGGGCAGGCGCACGGAGGAGTAGGCCTTCCCCGCGCAGCTTCCCGAATAGATGTAGCCGGCATGGGGGACGAGAATCGCGATCGCCTCTTCGCGGGGAGATGGCAACAGGAAGCTCCGCACGAGCCGCCGCAACTCTTCCGGGTCGGCGGGATAGAAATGTCCGGCGACGGCGGGAAGGCGGATCACGTCACGAGCGATGCTACCACCCGCCCCGGGAGGCTTCAATTCGACGTGCGTGGATCGCGGCGCTCCGCGAGCGAGGCTGGCGGAGCTGTCGGGCGCCGCCGGAGGGATCGACCTACGGAACGATGATGAGCGGCGAGGAATCAGGGCGCGCGCCCGTATGGGACAGCTTGCGCGTCCGGCGCAGGTGGTTGATGAGCGGCGCAACCTGGCGGGAGCGGTGAAAACCGACCCGGTCGGCGAAGACCCGCAGGCATTCGATGATGGCCTTCAGGGGAAGCTCACCTTCCTCTTCTGTTTTCACGTTCTCGCGCAGCTCCTCGATCTGCTTCCTCAGGTTCCTGATGAGCAGGTGCACGCGAGGAGAGGTGGAGGCGGGCTCGTAGAGGATGCCGTTGTCCTCGGAGGAGTAGGCCTCCATCAGACGCTCGAGCGCCTCGGCCAGCTCCTGATCGGACAGGTCTGGCACCACCGAGGCGGCGTCCGCCGCCGCCTGCTCGAGCACCTCCACGAGGGGCAGCATCTCCTCCATCACATCGAACCAGCGGCGGAGCTTCTCAGGCTCCTGGTGGCGGGCGTAATCCTCCCATTCCCGCATGATCTCGTTTTGCAGGCCATGGGTCAGGAAGGAGCAATCCGAAGGGCAGGCGATGTCAACCAGGCGCTTCTCTCCACAGCACGTTGCGCAGATCTCCTCGCGGATGGCAGGACACCGCCGCTTCCCCTTGCGAGAAGCGCACAGAGGACACTTCACAGGGCGTTTATATCATGAACGGATGGGGAAACCACGCCCGCGTCTTGTCATTAGTTCTTGTCGAGCCACGCGGGATCCTCAGCGGCCCGAAGCGGGTTCCGGCTCGGAGATCCCGGCCGCCTCGCGGAAGCGGCGGGCGGAGAAGTCGAGGCCCAGGAAGGTCAGGAACCAGCCGGCCCGAGGCCCTCTCGGCTGGCCGAGCAGGGCGATGTAGATCGCCTCGAACAGCTGGGCGGGCTTGCGCTGCGGAACGGTCGCCGCGGCAGTGTAGATGGTCTTGTGCACCGTCTCGGCGTCCATGCCGGCAGCGAGCCTCGCCGCCAGCTCGGCCAGGAAGGCCTTCTGCTCCTTGTCGAGCGATGCGGCGGAAGGGGGAAGCGTCTCCTGCACGCAGAAGCGCATCTCCGCCGGCGCGAACTCCTCCAGCCAGCGCTTCGCATGCTCGAGCCGGCGCGAGAGGAGGGCGCGGTCGAGGTTTCCGTAACCATTGCGCTCGAGAATTCTCGCCGTCTCCTCGACGTCTCCTCCCGCGATCTGCACGACGTTCACAAGGTGACGGAACGGGACCCCCAGGGAGCCTCCTCCCCCCGCCCGGGACAGCGCCAGTGCGCGCTCGTCACGGGAGGTCGATTCGAGGTCGTCGTACTCGTCCACGAGCGACAGCAGCGGCAGACCGGGGTCGAAGGGAATCGAGCGCAGAGGCCGGGTGCGCACGATGAGATAACGCAGCACCTCGGGCGGGACGACCTCGAGCATCCGGGTGATCGACAGGACGTTCCCCTTGCTCGAAGACATGTCGCCACGCCCTTTCAGACTGATCCATTCGTAAGGAACCGGAAAGGGAGGCTCTCCGCCGAAGACCTCCCGGACGATGCGCGTCCCGGTGTCGTAGGAGCCACCCCGGGACGCGTGGTCCTTGCCGAATGGCTCCACGGTCACGCCGAAGACCTCCCACCGGGCCGGCCAGTCGATGCGCCAGGTCAGCTTCCCGCCCCCCGCCATCGGAAGGGTCCCCGACTCCCCGCATTCGCACGCGAAGTCGATCGTCTCCCGGGTTGCGTCGAAACCTGTCAGCCGAGCCCTGTTGATCCGACCGCAAACCGGGCAGAGCGGGTTGAAGGGAGACCATCCTTCCTCGACCTGCTTCCCGGTCAGCTCTTGCAGGATCGACGCGATCTGTTCGGTTCCCTTCAACGCCGCGACGATCACGGGGTTCATCCGGCCGCTCTTGTAGAGCTGGTCGGCCCTGAAGACCTGGACTCTGATCCAGAGCTCGTCCAGGGTCTTCAGGAACGGAAGCAGGAAATGCTCGCTGTAGGAGGGATGGGCGCCGCATGGGCAAGGGATTTCCGACAGCGGCCTGCCGACAAGCGGCCTGTAGACCTGATCGTCGAGAAAGGGATAGACGCGGCGAAGGGGATCGAAGTTGTCGGCGATGTAGTGGAACTCGACCTCCGCGTCCCTCTCGAGAAGGACGCGGTAGATGGCGTCGGCCGTGACAACCTCGCGAAGGTTGCCGATGTGGATCTCGCCGGAAGGGGAGATCCCTGTGGAGATCAGGTGCTTCCGGCTCCTGGCCAGGACCTGATTGGCAATCTCATCGGCCCAGTGAGCCAGATCCTCCTCCCCTGCCCCGGCAAAGCGCGCATCGCGCGGCTGGCGCGGTCATTCATGCCGTGCGGCGCCGACACACGGACTCGCTGCCGATCGAACCCGCGCCGATCCTACATCGCGCCCGCGGCCGGAACAAGATTTCATCGGCCACTCACGAGCAGCGAGGGCGGGCTCGCTGCTATTGTGCCTTGCTTTTTCATCCCGCTCCGGCAGGAATCGCGATCAGAGATCAGGATCGCGAGCGAGAAGCAAGCGCACGGCTCGCCCTGCCAGCACCGCGAGATCCCCTTCATCCATGTGGTCGTGGTCCGCCGCAAGGACATGGATCCGCGGGTCTGTCCCCATCCCGCGCGACCTGTCGCGCCCGCAGATCACCGCCGCACGCGCTCCCGCGAGTAGCCCCCTGCGAAGAGCCTCGGCCGTCGCCTTGCCGGGATGGCTGGATCCGTCCCAGCGTCCCTCGCAGGTGAGAACCACCACCGCTTCCGCGACGGCCCGGTCGAATCCCGCGGCGTCGAGAAGCCACCGGGCCCCCGTCTCGATCGTGGCGCCGAGTCCCGCCGCGAGGCCGAAGGCCAGCCCGCCACTCGCCCCGGCCCCCTGAAGATGCCTCGCCCTCCGGCCCGTCTCGGCCTCCAGCAGGTCCGCCCAGCGGAGCAGTCCCTCTTCGAGCCGGACGAGATCGGCCGCTCCCGCGCCCTTCTGTGGCCCGTACACCCGTGCCGATCCGGTCTCGCCGAGGAGAGGGTTCCCCACATCGGCCAGAACGATGATCCCCCCGGCATCGCCGAGCTCCCGGACGGCGGGGTCGAGGCCGGAGAGATCGACGCGCGCCGCGCTTGCGAGCGCTCCCCCGCCGGCGGGCAGAAGGTTGCCGGCACGATCCTCGATTCGCGCGCCCAGCGCCGCGAGGATTCCCGCACCTCCGTCCGTCGTGGC
>QHYA01000002.1 GCA_003223995.1 Acidobacteriota bacterium
CCCAGTGGAGGTTTCCGAGGCGGCCCGGCGCTCGGCCCGGCTGCTCGCGGATCTGATCTCGCGGGAGACCGAAAGCCTCCGCCGGGACCTGCGCGAAGAGGAGGTTTTCACGGTTGATGACGAGGGGACCGTGGAGCTGGACGATGGGCTCAGCTTGCGGCGAGATACCGACGGCAGCTTCCTGGTCGGCATCCATGTCGCCGACCCCACGGCCTTCATCGAGCGGGGAGATCCTGTAGACATCGAGGCCGAGGCGCGGGGGACGAGTCATTACCTTCCGGAGGTTCGCATCCCGATGATCCCCCCCGAGCTGTCGGAGCAGGCTGCCAGCCTCGTCCCGGGCGAGGATCGGCTCGCCCTGTCGTTCCTCGTCCGGCTAGCCACATCCGGAGAGAGACTGGGCTGGGAGATCGTCCCTTCGGTGATTCGAAGCCGCCGGCGAGTGTCGTACGACGAGGTCAATCGTGTCATCGCCGGCGGCGGCTCCGAAGAGGACGCAAGCGCGTGGACCACGCGCGCGCTGGGAGCGCTGTGGGAGACCGCCGGCAAGTTGGAGGCTGAGAGGCTCGCTTGCGGGGCAGTGCGAATCGTCGCCCCCGAAGTGGAAGCGCGTCCCGGATCCGGCGGCGAGATCCGGCTCGTCCGGGTGGATCCGGACCGGCCGGGCCGCAGGCTCGTGGCCGAGATGATGGTGCTCGCCGGCCGGCTCGCCGCGGACTACTGCATCTCCCACAAGGTCCCCGTCCTCTACCGCCGTCAGGCCCAGCCGGAAGAACCGGTCGCGCCGCTGCCGCTGGGAAACTACGACCCTGTGGCCGTCAGGAAGGCCCGACGCATCATGCGGCGCGGGGAGGTCTCCACCGCGCCGGGTCCTCATGCCGGTCTCGGGTTGCCGGCCTACGTCCAGACGACGTCACCGCTGAGGCGATACCAGGATCTCGTGGCGCACAGGCAGATCGCCGCCCACCTGTGCGGCCGAACCCCTCCCTACGACGTGCCCGCTCTCCAGAGGCTTGCGGCGACGAGCGAAGAGATCGAGCGGCAGGCCCGGATGGCCGAGCGTGGCACGAGCGAGTACTGGCTCTTGCGTTACATGGAGCAGCGCAAGGAGACAGAGGTCGAGGCGGTCATCGTCGAGGCCTCGGGCCGGCGAACCGACGTCGAGCTGTGCGAGACCTTGCAGGGGGCCTCCATCGCCCCCCGTCCGGGCCACGCGCCGGGCCAGAGGCTGCGGCTGAAGATCGAGCGCATCGTCCCCCGTGCCGGCTTCATCTCGCTGCGCGAAGCCTGATCCAGGCGAGATCGATCCCGCCGTGGCACCGTCCGCCCCTCCCCCTCGGCGCCCTCATTCCCTACCTCCCTCACTCCCTCCCTCCGGGCCGTCCGGCACGAGAATGTCTATGTTCCTCCTGAAGGCCGGTGCGTCTTGGCGGAGATGAGATCCAGCTTCTCGACCGAATGGTAGACCGTGCGGCCGGGCGCGAGGATCTGCTTGCCCCGGATCAGGAACCAGCGCTTGGGCTGGACCTCCCGCTCGATCTCCTCGCGCACCGGGATGCCCTGCTCGATATCGACGTAGAGTCTCCCTTTCCCTTGCGATTCGTCGATCCCTCGTTGTCCCTCCTCCTCGAACGGTATGATCAGGTGGTTCACCTCGGAGATCACCGCGCAGCGCCGCTTTCCGAGAAAGCTCATTCCCTCGAAGGTGAATGTGGCTTCTGCCGTGGCTGTCCCTCCTGCGGGCAGCGGGGCGGGCTTCGACTGCTTCCAGGTGTAGCCAGGGAGGATCGGCTCGGCCGGAAACACGGGAAGCCCCTGCTCGAAGAGTTTCTCGAAGTATCGCTGGCCGTAGAAGCCGTCCTTCTGCTCCAGCCCATCGATGCCCACCACGCGACCGTCGTGGCGGATGCGGAGGACCATCTCGCGGGTCCAGGAATGGCTCCGGGTCGCGTCGATGCGCCACTCCCGGGCCTTGGCCTCGGTGATCTCGCGCAGCGTCGCCACGAGGGTCTGCGGATCGAAACTCTCGACGGTCCGGCGGATCTCGGATTCCTCGTTGCGGGTGAAGGTGCGTGGGGGCTGTCCGGGGGATTCGACTCGTCCGCTCCAGCGGGAGGTGTAACGGTAGGTGTACTGCTCGCCCGGGACGAATTGGAAATCAAGGCGGACCGGCCCGTTGCTGCCCCGGCACGAGGCCGATGCCATCGCGAGAGCTAGAGCGACAACCGTCCGCGGCGGCGGCCCGATAGGGCGTCCCGCTTCTGTCCTTGCCACCGGATCAAACCTCCTTGTTCCTCATTCCTCTCCCGGACTATGGTGGCCGCGTCTCCGGAAAGCCGCAACTGGCTTGATGATTGCTAGCCCCCCGGGTATGAGGTGGTCCACCCTTTACGAACTCGGGGGCGTCGAGACCTCGCGGCGCGCGGCGGCCTACCTGCGGGCCCTCTGGAGGATGGGCTATCTCGATATCCTGCCCACGCCCGAGGGGATACCTCGCGTCGAAATGACGGCGCGGGGACAGAAGATCTTGACCCACGTGACATCCCAGGGGGAGGGGAGCGGCACCTGCGAAATATGCGGCCAGCCGGTCGATTCCTTCCTTCGAGGCCGGATCGAAAGGGCTCTCTCGACCCTCGAGAAGGATTACAGCGTTGAAGTCTCGATTACGTTTTGCTGTACGGAATGCCTGGTCCTTCCCGAGCACCTGTTGCGGCGCCTGTCGGCGTTCATGCGCCGGTGGAACAGCAGCGGGCGCCCCCGCACTGTCCAGGCGGAAACCTGGGTCGTCGAACCGATGGAGATCACCGGCTTTCTGGACGCACGCTACCGCCCGGCGCAGTTCTACCTCGACGTGCAGCCGAGGAAGGGGAACGCTCAAACCGTCGCGGCGCCGGACGCTGAGGTTCCCTCTGGGTCGCTGACAGGTTGAAGGGGGGCGGGTCGTCGAGGTTCAGGGCAGAAACCTCGAAGGGTCCTTCAGCTTCTTGGGCAGGTACTCGTCGATCACGTAGTTCAGCCCCCACTTGGCCAGAGCCTGCTGTTCGGCGCGCACCCCCATCCGGACCAGCTGCTCGAGCGCGCTGGCCCAGGGCTTGTGAATTCGAAAGAAAGGGTCGTTTTTCAGGGCGTCCTTCGCCCTCTTCACGTCGATCTCTTTCAGGGGATGGGTGGGGAGCTTGTAGTCCGTGATGTCCTGCGGCGTCACGCCAAGGAAGCTGGCCTGCGAGACGCAGATGAACTGGTTGATGTGGGCGGCATTGCCCGAGCCCACCTTCAGCGTCCTGTAAATGTTGGAGATCCCATAGGGGTCGCAATCGACGAAGGCATAGACCGGTAGCTTGCACTGGTCGGAGAGCCTCCTGACGAACCGCCGGCACGCCCGCGTTGGCACCCCCGCCATGGAGATAAGGATACAGTTGGCCTTCTGCCAGTACTTGTGCGACTGGAGCCGCTGGAACATCCCTCCCGTCTCGATGCAGAGGATGAACTCGGCCTTCGTCTCGAAGGTGAGGTGCTCGACCAGCGAGGGGATCGAGTAGGCCCCTGAGCCGAAGCGGGTGCAATCGATGCGCTCGACCTTTCCCGTCTCGAGGTCGGTGTCGTGAACGATCAGGGCGCCTGCCACCGCCCCGCCGTGCTCGTCCGGGATGAAGCGCAGTTGCTCGCGGGAGACCCCGTGCATGGAGAACATCGCCTCGATGTCGTCCATCACGGTGTCGGACTCCTCCTGGGCGTCGAACCTGCCCTCCTCCCAGTTTTTCGACTGGTAGTAGGCCTCTCTCTTCGTCACGAAGTCGTTCCTCTCGACCAGCTCCTTGGAAAGCGACATCAGCTTCAGCGTTTGAGCGAAGGTCTTGACGGTGTTGACGGTCAGGGTTCGCACGGCCTTGGATCGGCCGATCTGGAAGTACCCCTGCCTCGCGTCGTATTTGACATTGGACAGGGCCCGCACGGGGAAGCGCAGCTCGGGTTTCGACCTCTTGTCGATCCGCGTGTGGATTTCCCCTGCGGCCTCCCGGATCGCCTTGATGGTTACGGCGTCCAGCTTCTTCTTCTGGAGGATCGGATCCTTCATTCCTTCATTCCTTGCACTCCTTCAGGAGGGCCTGGAAGTCCGGCCTGTCGGCGAGAGCCAGGACGAAGGGGGAGCCCGGCTCGCACCATTCCTTCCCATCATAGCCCGCCTTCAGAGCCGAACGGAGGGATTCGACCGCTCCCTCCGCGTCGTCCCGCTGGAGCTTCAGGTCGGCCCGCAGGTAGAAGAAGTCGGCCTTCTCGGAGGCCCTCCGAGCGGGGCAGGTGATGGCCTTCTCGGCATAGGCCAGCGCTCGGTCGTCGTCGTCGAGGACGACGAGGGCATTCCACGCGGCGGCGTGAAGGGTCGCCAGATCGCAGGGGCTCAGGGCCAGTGCACGCTGGAAGGCCTGCTCCGCCGCATCTCCATCCTCGAGCTGGGTGTGAGCGAATCCGAGCTCGTGCCAGGCCAGGTCGTTCCGGCCGTCCAGATGCACGGCCCTTCGAAGAAGCGGGACCGCCTCCTCCGGTCGGTCGTTGTTCGCCAGGAGCGTCCCTGCCAGCGTGAGGGCGCGGGCCGAAGCGCCGGGCGGGGACGCTAGAGCAACGGCCTCCCGGACCGCCTCGTCCCGGCGCCCGAGCTCGTCGAGGGACATGATCACATTGGCGGCCGCATTCTCGTCCGCCGGCGCAAGCCGGCGGGCCGTCTCGAACTCCGCGAGTGCCTGCTCGTGCTTGCCGCCGGCGCGCAGCGCGGCACCGAGCCGGCCATGAAGATATGCGGACGCGGGATGCCGGGAGGCAAGTGCACGGTAGCGATCGATCGCCGTGGCATGGTCGCCGGCGTCGATCGCCCTCTCGGCCCGATCGATCTGCCTCTCTTCCCACCGGGAAAACCGTTCCTCCGCCGGGCCGAAACGCTTCGGGCTTGGCGAGAGGAGAAACAGTGCCGTGGCGGCGAGGGCGAGGAGAGCGAGAGCCGTCCCGACTGCGATGCTGCGGTTCATGTCGAAGGTGGAAACCTCGTGGCATTGTACTCGGCCTTTGCCTTCCTCGAGGAGCGAGGGCTCCGGGGCCGAAATCGAGCAGGGCAGCCCGATATTCCGGACGAACTGGAACCTGTTCGAGGCGCCTACGTAGAAGCAGGCAGAGGCGGCATCGGCATTCATGGGCCGGCACGCCCCGAAGGAGGATGGAATGAAACGAGTCGCGATCGGCTGCGGGATCATGTTGGCGATCTTTCTGGTCCTGATCGGCCTCGCCGCCGGAGTCGGGCGGTATCGCTCGTCGGTCAAGCGCGGGAGCTGGCTCGAGGCGACGTTCGAAGGCCCCTATCTCGAATACCGGCCCACGTCGCTCATGGCCGCGCTGCTGCTCCAGGATCGTCTCCTGCTGCGAGAGATCACCGGTGCCCTGGACCGGGCGGCCGAGGACCCGAAGATCGCCGGCCTCGTGGTGCGCATCGACGACCTGAAGACTGGCTGGGCGCAGACGGAGGAGATCCGCGATCACATCATCGCCTTTCGCAAGTCGGGCAAACGGGCGGTCTGTTACCTCGAAACGGCTGGCGAGTTCAGCTCGGGAAACCTCGAGTACTACCTGGCGAGCGGCTTCGACAAGATCTACCTCGGCCCTTCCGGCGACATCAACCTCGTCGGCCTGATGGCCCAGTCCATGTTCCTGCGCGGGACGCTCGATCTGCTCGGCATCTACCCGGACATGGAGCACATAGGCGATTACAAGACCGCGATGAACTTCTGGACCGAGAAATCCTTCACGCCGGCGCACAGGGAGATGTACCAGAACCTCATCGAAAGCATCGAGAAGACGCTGGTGGCAGGGGTCGCGCAGGGACGCAAGCTGCGTGAAGCCGAGGTCCGTGCGCTGTTCCGGAAAGCTCCCTTCCTCGGGAAGGAGGCGCTCCAGGCGAAGCTCGTGGACGGAGTGAAGTACCGCGACCAGGTGTACGAGGAGCTGAAGCGCCCGGGGCAGAGGAAGCTGGAGACGGTCCGGCTGGAGCGTTACCTGAAGGCAGCGGGCGCGCAGGCGACGGGCCGGAACATGCTCGCGGTCGTGTACGGAGTAGGCGCTGTTCTCCGGGGGAAGAGCGAGTTCGGCACGGACGGAACCCAGACGATGGGCTCGGACACGGTCTCCAGGGCCTTCCGCGAGGCCGCGGAGGACGATGCGATCAAGGCGATCGTCTTCCGCGTGGACAGCCCTGGCGGCTCCTACATCGCGTCCGACATCATCTGGCGCGAGGTGGCGCGGGCCAGAGAGAAGAAGCCGGTCGTGGTCTCGATGTCCGATCTCGCCGGAAGCGGGGGCTACTTCGTTGCGATGCCGGCTACCGAGATCGTCGCCCACCCCGCGACGCTGACCGCCTCCATAGGAGTTCTTGGCGGAAAGCTGGACGTGCGAGGCTTCTACAACAAGATCGGCGTGACGAAGGATCATGTCTCCCTGGAGCCCTACGCCGACATGTTCTTCGACTACCAGAGGTTCACGCCCCAACAGAAGCTGGCACAGTGGAGGTTCCTCAATCGGGTGTACGACGATTTCAGCCGGAAGGCCGCCCAGGGACGCCACATGAAGTGGGAGGACGTGGACCGGATCGGCCGGGGGCGGGTCTGGACGGGCGCCGATGCGAAGCGTCTCGGTCTGGTGGATCATCTGGGAGGCATGGACGTGGCCATCGCCCGGGCAAAGGATCTCGCGAAGATCCCGGCCAGCGAGAACGTCCGCATGAGGTTCTACCCGTCCGAAAAGACCTTGTGGCAGGCTCTGACCTCCCGGGACGAGGATGGGGTCGCCCTGTCGGCGGGACGGAGTGTTCGGAGGATCGCGGCGTTGCTTGGCAGGATGATGGCCGCGGCGGAGGCAAGGGGCTCGGATTCCGTCCTCGAGATGTCCGAAGTGCCCGAGATCCGGTAGGAGAGCGAAGCCGGGGCCGGCCCCGCGTCCCCCCGGCAACCTCCGCTCAGAATAGAGCGAGCTGCCTGCCTTCGCCCAGAACCTCTTGAAAGGACGTGTTGAAGTTGATGAGTACCGCGTTGGCGATCGGAGCGAGCTGCCGGTCGATGTAGTGCTCGTAGTCGGGGGGAGCTGTGAGCTGACCGACCGGTTCCGGCCCGGCAAGTGTCACGACGTATTCGATGCTTCGTCCCGGATTTCCGCTGAGCTTGCGCGCCGCCTTCACGTGAGGCGGTGTCGTCTCCGTGTACTCCTCCATCCGCTTCCGAAGCGCCTTCCGGTACACGAGGAGAGCGTCGTGCCGCCCTTCCCGCACTTCCCGGACGAGCCCACGGATGTAAGGCTCCAGAGGCTCTCCCGCGAAGACGCGCCGGATCAGCTCCTGCTGGAAGTTCCTTGCGAGGCGCGTCCAGTCGCGGCGGACCGATTCCAGCCCCACGAAGACGATCTCCTCCCGGTTCTCCCCGCCTCGCCCCGGCTCGCGCAGCGTCAGCCCCGCGTAGCGCTTCTTCGATCCGGCCGTTTCCCCTCGCGAAGTCGGCAGGAAGAGCTTGCGGAAGAGGGTCTGGAACTCGAGGGAGAGCCGGCTCTCGACCCTGTGGCGGTTCAGAATCTCGGAAGCAAGCTCGCCGTTGAGCCGGGCGGCGAGCCTCTCTCCCATTTGTCGCGCCTCCATAGGATCCGCGACGCCCGAACGGACGAAAATCGAGTCGGTATCGCCGTAGAGCACCTCATAGCCGAGCCCCTCGACGCGCTCGCGCGTCCAGAAGAGGATGGCCTGGCCGAAGGAAGTGATCGCGTTGGCGACGGCCGGGATGGCGAAACGGCAGCCGGGAGCGGCCAGGACGCCGAAGAAGGAATTCATCAGGATCTTGATCGCCTGAGAGGCGATCTCGTCCCCCTCGCGGCGCGCCCGTTCCCGCTCCGGGAAGAGCCTGTCGAGCATTGCGGGAAGGATCCCCGGATCTCGCCGGAAGCAGGCCCCGTTCGGGGCCCGGATCAGGTCCGCCTCGCCGTGGGAGGGCTCCGGCTCCTGGACCCACGTGATCGGATCGATGTTGAAAGTGCGGATGATGCTCGGATACAGGCTGCGGTAGTCGAGGACCAGGATGTTCTCGTAAAGGCCCGGTCGCGGATCCAGCACCGCCCCTCCGATGGTTGGCTCGGCCGGCTCCTCGACGGCCGCGGTGGGCGCCACGAATCCCCTCCGCCGCAGCTCCCCGAGGTAAAGAAAATCGAACGCGGCGATGCTGGCTCCCACGCGCTCGAGAGGCATGCCGGTCAGCAGGGACCGCCGCACGGCGAGTGGCAGAAGGCGGGTCCGCCCGAGGATGTCCGACACCAGCCTCGCGGCGGTGAAATCGTAGTGAAGGAAGCGAGGGAGGTCCTCCCGCCAGCAGCGCTCGATGTCCTCGGCCGTGTGCGCCGGTCCCAGAACCTTTCCCTCTCCAAGCAGCGTCCGGGCCGCCGTCTCGAGCTTGTAGTCCTCGAGCCGGACGAAGCTTCCCTTCAGGAGCTGCATCGCGTCGAGCACCGCTCGGCCGGGCGCCTCCGCCCGGGAGGATCCGTAGTAGGAGGAGTCCTTGCGGATGCGAAGCTCGCCCGGAGCGCGGCCGAGGCCGGAGGCCACCCCAAGAGCGCGGCAGCGCCGTTCGATGACCGATAGGTCGAAGTCGATCACGTTCCATCCCGTGAGCACGTCCGGATCGATCTCACGAATTCGAGCGAGAAGGGCCGCGAGCAGCTCTCGCTCGCTTCTGAAGGGAAGGACACGGAAGGGGAGAGTCCCATGCGGGATCGCCAGCGTCTCGGCGGATTCCCTTTCTCCTCCGGCGCCGCGCTGGGGCGGCAGAAGCAGGAGGACCTCGGCTGCCGCCGGACCATGGAGCGCTGCCGAGTAGATCCGTTGCGCCCGAGGATCGGTCTCCAGGTCCAGTGAGAGCCAGCTGAGGCCGGGCGCGTGCTCTGCCGGGCCGATCTCGGGGTTCTCGAAGATGACTTCGCCCCTCTCCCCAGACCTTCCGCTTCCTTCTATCGCGATGCCCCCGCGGATGCCCCGATCGATCAGGAAGCGAATCGGAAAGCGGATATCGGCCTCGTAGAGTGGGACCCCGGACTCCGCCAAGCGCGAGCGGGCCGCTGCAAGGTCGGCGGGAATCTGGAAGACCAGCCGGCAGACCGGCTCTCCTCGGAGCGTCCGGAAGCCGGCTGCCTCCTCCACGCGCGCTCCTTCCTTTCGCGCGGCTTCAAGATCGGCGAGGCGTGCGAAGCAGTAAGGCCGGAACCGATCTTCGCGGATGAGGAAAGGCCGGCCAGTCTCGAGCCGTCCGTGGAGGTGCAGGACCGCCCGGCCGCCTTCGAGCCTGTAGGTCGGCTGAATGAGAAAACCAATCTGCATCGAGCTCCTTCGCATCGGCAAAGCGCCGAGCCTCTCCCAAGAGCGATGTTAACGCAGTCGGGAGAGTCGGCCGGCATCCGCTCACTGCAACCGCACAGAGGCCGCGGGCGTTTCGTGCTCGGATGGCGAAACCCGCCGAGGCTCAGTGAGCGATCTGGGCCCAGTAGGTGGTGTAGTCGAATGCCGCGCTGTTCTGAGGATCATGGCAGCCCCGGCATGCCCGGGGGGTCTCCATGGCGCCGTAAGATGCTTTCGGATCTTTGATGTGCTCGGCGGCCGGACCATGGCAGGCCTCGCACTGGACATCGGTCATTTGCGGCGTCGAGGCGGGATCGGCCGCGCATGGCACTCGGAGCACTTCAGCGCGCCGATGTAGGGAGCGATATCGGGCGGAGGATGCGAGGCCGCGGCCGCCTTCATGAGCTCTCTCGACTCCTCGTTGAAGCGCGTGACCGCCGCCTCGACGACCCTCGCGACATCGCGATCCTCCGGGACGGTCGTCTCGCCGAGATGGATGTTCTCGAAGGCCAGCTCGTAGCCCTTCTCGGCACGGTCGATGGCGACCCGGACGAGCTCGCGGCCCCGATCCCCGGAGATGAACACCTTCGTCCGGCCGGAGCTTCTCGGTTCCTTCCATACGACATGGTCGGTGCCGACCAGAATGGCGTCGATCTCGGGAGACCTCAGGAGGATCTGATCGGCCGTAGCCTGGTCTCCGGCGGCCGCGACGATCACGAGGTCGGCATCCTGCCGGGCCTTCGGCAGGACCTCCAGGATCTCTGTCGCGGGGTCGGTGAGAATCAGGCTGCGGCCGCCGGGGCCGAAGGCGATACGTCTGCTCCTGTTGTCCGCCACGCCGATGATCGCGATGCGCAAGGTGTCGGGAGGTTTCGTCCGGAGTGGTTCGGGGGGGAGCCCCGAGGTCGCTCCAACGGGCACCTCGACCACTCGGTACGCCGGGAACGGTCGCTCTCCGGTGTCGTGGAAGCGAACATTGGCGGAGACATAAGGGAGGCTGGCCGGGAACAGGTAGCGCTCGAAGGGTCCGGAGTAGTTGACCAGCTCGCTCGGGCCGAGGTTCACCGCCGCATAGCGCATGTCCGCCATCGCCTGCACGATCAGCTCGGAGGTTTCCGACTCCTGCTTGCTGTCGAAA
>QHYA01000278.1 GCA_003223995.1 Acidobacteriota bacterium
TTCGTCTCACTGCCGCAACGCGTCCACGACGCGCGTCTGGACGGCGCGGAGAGCAGGGAGAGCAGTGGCCACAATGGTGGCCGTCCAGCTCGAAACGCAGGAGAAGAGCAGGTAATCGGGTACGAGGTCGATCCCCCCGATATAGGGGCGCGTCGATCCAGGCGGGGACGGGTAGGTGATCCCGATGCGGGAGACCACGCGGGCCACGGCCGCCCCGACTACGAGCCCCGCCGCGGTCCCCGCCAGGCCGAGGATCGCACCTTCCAGGAGGAGGAGCCCCACGATGCGGCGCGGTCGGGCCCCCATGGCGCGCAGCGTGCCGAACTCCCTGGTTCTTTCCAGGATCGACATCGTCATCGTGTTGGCGATGCTCAGGATGACGATGACGGAGACAATCAGGGTGATGACGTGCAGCTCCCGGCGAAACAGAGCGACCACCTGGTTATGGAATTGCGCCAGGTCCTCCCAGGTACGTACCTCCAGATCCAGACCTTGGCTGGCGAAGAGATGCTCGAGGCGGTCGCGTGCGGCGCCGGTGGCGTCGGTGTCGTTCAGGAGGACGATGATCGCCTCGATCCGCTGGCTCCAGAGGAGCCTCTGGGCGGCCGACAGGGGCACCTTCATCGTCCAGTCGTCGTAGTCCTTCAGCCCTCCGTGAAAGATCCCCCGCACACGCACGTCGATCGCGTTCAGGGCGCCGTCCGCGGTCTGGGACAGCAGCGTGAGGTAGTCTCCGGGACAGGCGTGGACCCTCTCCGCGAGTCCCTTTCCCAGGAGAACTCCGAACGGCTCGTCGGAGGCCAAGCCGTCGCCGGCGATAATTGTCAGGTGCTTCTGGAACTTCGCGTCGACGACCGGCTCGACCCCTTCCCCCAGGAAGGAGACTGTCGTATCGCGGTTCTGCGCCAGGCCGGAGAAGCTCAGCCTGCGGGTCACCGCCGTGACCTGCGGGGCGCCGTTCAGGATGTCGCGGATGCGGGGGTACTCGTCTTCCGGGATCAAGTACCGATCGGGGTGGGCCAGATGACCCTCGGTGTAGCCGCGCCTGAAGATCTGCAGGTGCCCGTGGCGGCCATAGATCGCGTCCTCCCGAAGCCCGCGAAAGATATTGAAGATGACTCCGCCGTTGAGGATGAGAGCGGAGCAACCGGCGGCGATCGCCGCCAGCGTGAAGGCGGTGCGTCTTACGTTGCGGAAAATGTTGCGGATGGCGAGGCGGAGACTCAGCAACTTCGGCCACCGCGCAGAAGGCCGTCACGCAGCTCGACGATCCGCTTCGCCATTCCCTGCAGACGGCTGTCGTGAGTCGAGAAGACGAAGGTGACGCCCTGTTCCTCGTTCAGCTCGCGCATCAGGCCGACGATCTGCGCGGCGGTCTGACCGTCCAGATTGGCGGTCGCCTCGTCAGCCAGGACGAGGCGCGGGCGGCCGACCAGGGCCCGCGCGATGGCGACACGCTGTCGCTCTCCGCCGGACATCTCGTCGGGTCTTCGCCTGGCAAGGGGGCCGATCCCGGTCCGCTCCAGGATCTCGGCCACCCGCTTTCGCCGCTCTCCCGCCGGCGGAGCCTGCGGACGCAGCTGGAGCGCGTACTCGACGTTCTCGGCGGCCGTCAGCACCGGGATGAGATTGAAAGTCTGGAAGACGAAGCCGATCTTCTCGGCGCGCAGACCGGACAGGACGCTCTCGGGAACGTCGTCGCACCGCAAGCCGTCCAGGAAGACGCGGCCGGACGACGGCCGGTCGATGCAGCCGGCGAGGTTCAGCAGGGTCGTCTTGCCGCTGCCCGAGGGACCGACCACCGCCACGAATTCACCGGCATTCACCCGCAAGGACACTCCCTTAAGGGCCCCGACGCGCTCGCGGCCAACCTGGTAGTCCCTGCTCACCTCCTCCAGAAGGAGAACGCTCACGCCTTGATTATCCTGTTCGAGCACGGGACCGGGCCCTCGAACCGGGCCTCACGCGGTGAGCCCTCCGTCGATCACAAACACCTGGCCGCTGATGTAGCCGGAATCCGGCGAGGCCAGGAAGGCGACCAGCCGCGCCACCTCCTCCGGACTGCCGAAGCGGCGGCACGCGATCTGCTCCAGGGCTTCCTGGCGGGTCTTCTCGGGGAGCGCCCGCAGCATCTCCCCTTCAACGTAGCCGGGCGCGACGGCGTTCACCGTGATGCGGAACCGGCCGAGCTCCCTTGCCAGGGCGCGCGTGAAGCCAATCAGCCCAGCCTTCGCGGCGGCGTAATTGGCCTGGCCGGGCAGGCCGCGCAGGGCGCTTACCGACGTGACGTTGACGATCCGACCGTACTCCTGCTTCATCATGGTCGCCGCCGCTGCGTGGCAGAAGTTGAACGCCCCTTTCAGGTTGGTGTCGAGGACGCTGTCCCAGTCCTCTTCGCTCATTGAATAGAGAACCCGATCCCTCAGGATCCCGGCGTTGTTGACGAGGACCCGGAGACCACCGAGCGTCTCGCGCGTGGCGGACACCATGCGCGCTGCCTGCGCGGCGTCGGCCGCGTCCGACCGGACCACCAGCGCCCGCCGGCCGAGCGCCTCGATCTCCCGTCGCGCGGCCTCCGCGAGGTTCTCGTCGGAGCGGAACGTCAGGGCCACGTCATACCCGGCGCGCGCGAGATCGAGGGCGACGGCCCGGCCGATGCCGCGCGTGCCACCCGCGTCATCTTGATCACTTCGATCTCGAAGCGGACCACGTCCCCCGGCCTGACCATGCCCAGGAATCGGGCCGATGCGGACCCGAAGAGCGGCACCTCCCCGTGACGCAGCGGGCCGTGCGTCAGCTCGAAGAGCAGCACGCAGCACTGCGCCAGCCCCTCGAGAAGAGCCGCCCCGGGAAAGATGGGGTGCCCCGGGAAATGGCCGGGCATGACCGCATCCCCCACACTGATATTCTTCCGCCCGACGAGGCGACGGCCCGCCTCGAAGGAAAGGACGCGGTCCACCATGACCAGGGGATGGCGCTGCGGCAGGATCGCCAGGATCCGTCGCGTGTCAAGCACGACGGTCTTCCTTAACATCCTCGATCGGTAACGACAGAATCAGCGCGGCACCGGCGCCCAGGGAATCGAAGGAGTAGATCATGACCGTCCGTGGCGCCATTCCCCCACCGCCCGACCACCCGGGCTCAGTCTCGGGCTGTCCCGGCAAGAGTTCGGTGCGGGGGATGCGGCGGCTCGCCAGGAAGCCGACCGCGGCGGCCGCTTGGAGCACCGACGAAGCGCCGCGCCAGTCCCCCATCACCGGCGCAACCAGCGCGACGCGCACGCTGCCGCGGCCGAAGACCGCGCGCAGTACTGGTCCCTCGTTGCTCTTCATCCACGCGATGCTCCGAGCGCCCGACCAGACGCAGTCGATGTCCTGGGGATCGCGAGCCGAACCGAGGAGGGCTCTCTGCAGCGCGGAGGTCCGCACCGCGACGGCCTCCTGGTCCGAACAGCCCGACCCTGTGAAGGATTCACCGTACGCCGCGACGACGGCCAGCGCGCGCGCCCCGCGCGCTCTGGCGTCGGCCGCGCGCTCCAGCGCCAGGACGGCCGCCCCCTCTCCGGGGAAGACCACCTGCTCCTCGCGCGGCGCCGGCCCGGCGCCACCTCCCGGGGCGGCCGGCTCCCGGAGTTCTCTTTCGCCCAACCACGTCCAGTACGACAGCTCCTCCGCGCCGCCGGCGAAGATAAGGTCGGCGTCCCCTCGACGCAGCGCGTCCACCGCGTACGCGATCGCCTGCAGCCCGGCGGCCGACCCGGACGAGACGGTCGAGTTGAGGGCCGAGTAGCCGAAGAGAATCGACACATGTCCGGCCGCCGCGTTCACGACCGTATTCGGGAAGAGCATTGGATCGACGAACCGGTGTCCCTCGCGCCGGGCACCGCGATCAAACCGCACCATGCTCTCGAGGTTACCGAAGGCGGTTGCCAGCACGACGCCCACCCGATCGCCGCGCGGGATCGGGGAGGTGGTCGCCGCTTCCCTGTGTGCCAGGGCCGTGGCCGCCACAGCGAGCCGCGCCGTCCGGCTGATCCCCACCGTTCCCCGGAAGGCTCCGTAGTCTCGCAGATTGAAGCTCTCGATCCCCGCCGCGCGAATCGGCCGCGGGGCGCCTTCGGGCGACGTGTCGCGCGCCAGGGGCGTGCCCTGGTCGAGCGCCCCCAACCACGCCGGGGGATCGGCGCCGGCCGGCGAGACGACACCGATGCCTGTGACGACGACGTCGGCCGCAGGCTCAGACACGGCCGAAGACGAGGGTCGCATTATTTCCACCGAAGGCATAGGAGTTGTTCAGGACGACCCGCGGGCGCATCTCGCGCGGCCGCCCCGACAGATAGTCGAGATCGCATTCGGGATCCGGCGTTTCCAGGTTCCAGGTCGGCGGAAGAACGCCGCGGTCGATGGCCAGGACGCAGGTAATCGCCTCCACGCTGCCGGAGGCTCCCATCATGTGACCGGTGAGCGCCTTGATGGAGCTCACCGACACGCTCCGGGCCTGCCGACCCATGACCGCCTTGATCGCCAGCGTCTCGACGCGGTCATTGTTGACCGTTCCGGTGCCGTGCGCATTGATGTAGTCGATCCGGTCGGGCGTCAGTCGCGAATTCTCCAGGGCCCTGATCATGGCCTGGGCCGCGCCCCGTCCCTCCGGATGGGGCCCGGTGATGTGATAGGCGTCGCAGCTCAGCCCGTAGCCGAGCACCCGGGCGAAAATCCGTGCCCCGCGCCGCCGCGCACGCTCCTCTTCCTCCAGTACCAGGATGCCCGCCCCCTCCCCGAGGAGAAGTCCCTTGCGATTGCGGTCGAACGGCCGGCACCTGTCGGGCGCCATGGCGTGCAGCCGGACGAACCCGACGAAGGCCAGGCGTGAGAAGGCCTCGGCTCCCCCGACCACCGCCACCTCGACCCTGCCCGCGCGGATCAGGTCGACCCCGCGCGCGATCGCGTAGTTGCCTGCGGCGCAGGCGGTGGGGATCGTCTGCACCGGCCCGCGGACCCCGAAATGCGAGGCCAGCGCCGCTGCTGCGACATCGGAGCGATGCGCCACCACCTCGCCCCAGCCTTCGGGAGGAGGCGCGTCGAGGTCCCAGCGCTCCCCGATCTCCTCCAGGAACTGCGGCTCGCCGAGGGTGGTTCCCATGACGACAGCGGTCGCTTCTAGAGGAAGACCGTCCCACAGCCCCGCGTCCTTCAGACCCCGTTCTGCTGCGGCGATCGCCATCCGGGTCGCCCGACCCTCATGCGGCGCGGCGCGCCCTGCGGGAGTCTCGGTGATGAAGTCC
>QHYA01000003.1 GCA_003223995.1 Acidobacteriota bacterium
ACAAGTTCGCCGAGCACTTCTTCGTTGGGATCGCTGCCGGCTACTGGATCGTTCTCCAGTTCCACACCGTCTTCCTTCCCAAGCTCTGGTATCCGCTGGTCCACAAGGGGATCATGGGCGAAGAACTGCGCCCGGAAGAGCACAGGGTGGTGCTTCTTCTGCTCTTCTTCCCCGGCATTCTCGGCCTGATGATGTTCGCCCAGTTCTCCAGGGAGAACGCGTGGCTTGCGCGCTGGCCGATGGGGATCGTCATCGGTTCCTTCGCCGGGGCGGCGGTGACCGGATTCGCTTCTGGCGACCTGGTGCCCCAGATCCAGGCAAATCTCCTGCCGATCGTCCAGCCTGGCTCCTGGGCCAAGTTCCTCGAGGCTCCTCTCTTCCAGGCCAAGCTGCTGGCGTTTCTGGATTTCCTCAGCTTCCCGATCCTGATCCTGGGGGTCTTCTGTTGCTTGATCTACTTCTTCTTCAGCAAGGAGCACCGCGGAGCGACAGGAGCAGCGGCGACCATCGGCATCTGGTTCCTGATGGTCTCCTTCGGCGCCTCCTACGGCCGCACTGTCGCCACCCGTGTCAGCCTCTTTCTCGAGCGCGCGACCTTCCTGCTGACGGATACGACCTTGATCGGCGGACGGCCGTTCCAGAACTGGAAGATCACGGCGCTTGTGGCTGCGCCCATGGTCGGATTCCTCGTGGCGTACTTCGGCGTGCTGCGGCGGGGCGAGGAGCAGGGAGAAGGCGAGGGGTCCTAGCCCCAGGGGCTTGCTTCGCGGACGAGGCCATGGCCATTCGCTTCGCTTTGTTCGATGTCGGCGGGACGATTCTCGATCTGGAGTACCGCCATCTACGGGAGGCCATAGTGGAGGCCGCCGTGGGCAGCCTCCTCGCAAGCCGGCCGAGCGAGCTTCCCGATGACGAGGCCTTCGAGCAGGCCGAGCGGCAAACCCGGGCCTGGTGGATCGATCATGTCCGGCGTGGGGTGTCCATCGAGGACCCTTGGCGAAAGTACTTCGACCGCATCTATGAGGGAGTGGGCGTTCCGGCGGCTTTGATGCCAGAGCTTCTGCGGCGTTTGTGGGAGCGCAATCTCGCCTCCGGCTTATGGCACCGTCCGGTACCCGGTGCTAATGAAATTCTCAAGCGTCTGGTCGAGAGCGGGGTGAGGCTGGCTGTGATCTCGAACTCGGAGGGGCGCGTGGCAGAGGATCTGGCAGAAGCCGGGCTTGGACGCTACTTCGAAGCGGTCATCGACTCCCGCAAGGTCGGTGTCTCCAAGCCCGACCCGAGGATCTTCCGTCTCGCCCTGGAGCGGCTGGCAGCCCGGCCCGACGAATCCGTCTTCATCGGCGATGTTTTCTGGATCGACATCGTGGGCGCGCGCAGCGCTGGCCTCCCGGCAATCCTGGTGGACCGCTGGCGGCTCCAGACCGATGTGGACTGCCCGCGCGTCGAGAGCCTGGAGGAGCTGGGCTCTTTTCTCGAGAATCCGGAGAAACAGGCGGCAAAGTTTTCGAGCTGATCGCCAGGAGGGGAACATGGAGGTCACGGTCGGAACGTCCCGGATCGAGCTGGTCGAGGGAGACATCACCCGGCAGGACACCGATGCCATCGTCAATGCGGCGAATACCACGCTTCTCGGCGGCGGGGGGGTGGACGGTGCGATCCATCGCGCCGGGGGACCTTCGATCCTCGAGGAGTGTCGGAAGATCGGCGGCTGCCCGACCGGCGAGGCTCGCATCACGAACGCCGGGCGCCTGAAGGCCAAGAAGGTCATCCATGCCGTGGGGCCCGTTTACCGGGACGGCCGGCACGGCGAGCCGGATGTTCTCGCCTCCGCGTACCGCTCGAGCCTCGATCTGGCCCGGACGGCCGGGCTGAAGTCGATCTCCTTCCCGTCCATCTCAACAGGGGCCTACCGCTATCCGATCGATGAGGCGGCGGGGATCGCCCTCCGGGCGGCCCGCGACTACATGGAGTCGCGTCCTGAGATCGAGTTGGTCCGCTTCGTCCTCTTCGGCCAGCAGGCGTACCAGGCCTATGTCCGCGCGCTCCAGCAGGTTATGCGCGGCGAGGACTGACCGGCTCAATCTTCGTCATTTCATCACTCCTCGATGATAAGGGGAAGGGTGAGGAGCCGCTCGGACGTCGGGACCTCGGACGCGGATTCGACTCCGTCGAGATCCATGACGTACACTCGCCAGAGCGGAAAGAGTGAGGCATGAAAAACTCATGGACTTGTCCGCCGGTTACTGACGAACTCCTCGAGGAAGCGGTCCGCCGAATCCTATCCGTTGGCTCGCCGCTCAAGATCGTCCTGTTCGGCTCGCGCGCCAGAGGCGACGCGCGCCCGGACAGCGATCTGAATCTCCTGATCATCGAGCCGTCGGACCTGCCCCGCTACAAACGCCCCGCTCGTTACCTCCGGGCTCTGCCGGGGCTGTTTCCGTCCAAGGACATCGACGTTTGGACCCCGAAGGAGGTCGAAGAATGGGCCTCCGTACCCAACTCGTTCATAGCGACGGCCTTGAGGGGAGGGCAGGACACTCCATGCCACATAATGCCGCGCTGGCACGGGGATGGTTTCTGAGAGTTTCTTCCGCGGACCGATCGGAGAATGCCGGTCAAGTGATCCCGAAGAGGGAACCCGGACTCACGACCTCGCGGCTTTCTCGTACAACTGGTCGGTCTTGGCCGCAAGGATGAAGTCGTTCTGGTGCAGACCCCGGATCTTGTGGGTCCAAGTCTCAACCGTCACCTTCCCCCATGAAAGATGGATGTCCGGATGGTGCGCCTCTCTCTCGGCGAGCTCTCCGACCTGCGAGGCGAAGTCGAGGGCCTGCCGGAAGTTCTTGAAGCGGAACTCACCCACCAAACGCTTGACCCCATCGACTTCGAGGACCTTCCATCCGGGCACCTGCGGCTTCAGCTCGGCGATCTCCTGATCCGTCAGGGTTGGCACGCCGCCGCGGCAGGGGACGCATGCTCCTTTGGCGAGCTCGGGTGTCTCCATCGCTGTCTCCCAATGAGGCAAGAAGGAAGAGCTCAGACCACCGCGAAGCGTTCCTCCAAGAGGCGGACGAGCTCATTGACGGCCTGCGGCAGGGCCCCCTCGTCCACCCGGAGGCGGAGACTGGCAAGGTGATAGAAGGGAACGCGCTGCTCGTAGAGCGCCCGGAACGCCGGCTCTCCTCGCAGCAAGGGCCTGCGGAGGGCCAGCTCGTCGCGCCGCTGCCAGACCTGGTCGAACGGCTGGTCGATCCAGACAGTGACGCCGCGCTGCAGCATGACGGCCTGATTCTGGGGCGTGCAGAACGTCCCGCCCCCGCTAGCGATGACGGCGTGTCCGGGATGGGCCGCGAGACGGGCGATCGTGCTCGACTCGAGGGCGCGGAAGTAGGGTTCCCCCTTTTCGATGAAGATACGCATGATGGTGGCCCCTTCCACCTCCTCCATCAGCGCGTCGAGATCGAAGAAGACCCAGCCGATCCGCTCGGCCAGCAGTCGTCCCAGGGTTGTCTTCCCCGTTCCCATGAAGCCGACGAGGAAGATCTTCAGGTCCGGGTTCGTCTTCGGGTTCGCCAGCGGCATGGGCGGTTACAGCGTCCGGCGGAGGACCATGATGGTGAGGTCGTCGGTTCTTGCCGCCCCGTCCTGAAACGACGCCAGTTCAGAGAGGCAGGAGGCTGCCAGGGCGCGCGGGGAGAGCCCACGGCACCGCCGTAGCAGCTCCGACAGCCGGTCGCGACCGAATTCGGAATCAGCGCTGTCGCGCCCCTCGGTGAGGCCGTCAGTATAGAGAAAGAGCGTGTCGCCTGCGGACAGCTTCACCCGATGCACGGAGAAGGGACCGCTGCTGAAAAGGCCGACAGGGAACCCAGTCGCCTCGACGGTCGCGACCTCGTCATGTGTCAGGAGCAGTGGCGGGCAGTGTCCGGCGTTGCAGATCTCGACACCGCCGGCCTCATCCGCTCTCCCGCACACCAGCGTCACGTAATGGGTGGAGGTAGTGCCCTCTCCGAAGAGTCGGTTCGCCCGCTCCACGAGCTGGGGAACAGGAAGCCCGGTATCGATGAGGCTGCGGAACATGGCGTTCAGCCGGGCCATCAGAAAGGAAGCCGCCACCCCTTTCCCCGAGACATCCCCCAGCAGGAAGAAGAGGGGCTTTTCCTCCTCTTCCGGTACGACGACGTCGCAGATGTCGCCGCTGACAATACCTGCGGGCTGGTAACGGTAATGGACCTCCCAGCCGCCGGCTCTCAGATCCTGCTTCGGCAGCAGCGCCCACTGGATGCGCGAGGCCAGCTCCAGGTCGTTCTCCAGCGCTCTCTGCTGCTCCGGCGTGAGGCGGCACAGGCAGTACTGGATCAGCGGATTTGTGAGAAGGAAGTCGTCATCGACCGTTTCCTTGCAGACCTCGCAGGTGCCGAAGGCGCGCGTGTCCATCCGCTCCAGGGCGGAGTCGACCTCTTTCAGCAGACGGACGAGATCCGCCGCCTTCCCTACTTCCGAAATGATGCCCTCGAGCCTGTGCCTCCGGTCGAGGAGTTGTTCTCTCAGGCTCGCTTCATTGACGGCTTCCATGTGAGGTCAGTATAGAACGGCGACGGCTCGCGCGACAGACCGCTTTCGGACGTCACTTCTATGATTGGGCGGCTGACCATCTCTCTCAGTATCTCCAGAGCCGGCTTCCGATCGCCATCATGCATCGGCGCCGGACCCCGCACCCGGGCCGGCCCCCCTTCACAGCGGCGCCCCCGCGGCGTATGAAATGAGCGGACATGCCCGCCAACCTGCCGCCCGACTACCACCATGCCGAGGAGCGCTACCGGGCCGCGAAGACGGCCGGGGAGAAGATCGAGGCGCTCGAGGAGATGCTCCGCATCATGCCCAAGCACAAGGGCACGGACCATCTCCAGGCGGACCTCAAGGCCCGCATCGCCAAGCTCCGGAGACAGCCGGCGAAGAAGGGGGCCCGTGCCAGCTTCAGCCACATCATCCCGCGCGAAGGAGCGGGTCAGGTCGCCCTCGTAGGTCCGCCGAACACCGGCAAGTCATCGCTCGTGGCGTGGCTGACCCACGCAGCCCCCGAGGTGGCCGACTATCCCTTCACGACGCGCGAGCCGACGCCGGGCATGTTGCGCTTCGAGGATATCGCCTTCCAGCTCGTAGACCTTCCTCCTCTCTCCCGGGAGCACGTCGAGCCCTGGCTCTTCGACCTCGTTCGGCGTGCCGACCTCCTCTGGCTCGTCGTGGACGGCCTCGACCCCCTCGGCGGGCTGGAGGAGGCGAGCCAGATCCTGCAAGAGCGCGGTATCGAAGTGCTGCCCGCAGGAGCGGCCCCCTCTGGGGACCCCCTGGCGGCGCGCATCCACAAAAAGGCGCTGCTGGTCGTGACTGGCCTGGACAAGCCGGGCGTGGCCGAGGGGCTCGAGATCCTCGACGAGTTGCTGGGGCGCCGCTGGCCGGTGGCCGCTGTCTCCAGCGTGAGCGGCGAAGGGCTCGAAACCCTTGGTCGGAGGACCTTCGATGCCATGGAGATCGTCCGGATCTACGCGAAACAGCCGGGCAAGCCGCCCGACCGGAACGCGCCGTTCACCCTGCGCCGCGGAGCCAGAGTCGGCGAGCTGGCCGAGAGGATCCACAAGGACATCGCTGCCCACATGAAGTTCGCCCGGATCTGGGGGACGAGCGCCTTCGAGGGGCAGACGGTCCAGCGCGACCACGTCCTGGAGGAAGGGGATGTCGTCGAGATCCACATGTGAGCGAGAAGGGGTCTGATGAGAAGTTACGGTCGATGGAGGATTGGTGGGCGGCCCACTGGGGTCCGAGTGCGTGCCCGGTGCAGCGGCCCCGTCGAAGACGGGTGCGCCCGAATCAATGATAGATGACCAGGTTGTTGTGGCCGGGATCGACGTCCACGCTCGAGACCCCCGCGGGGAGCTCGACGCGGAAATCTTGCTCCGGCTCGTCCATCATGAACAGCTTCGCCGATCTCTGGCCTCCGGAAACCTGATAGACGAATGGGACCAGCAGCTTCTTGAAATGAGCCGTGTTTTGTTTGAGGTGCCCTGCGACGTATGTCCTGTCCCCCTCGCGGATGATCGACTTCGACACCTGCAGCTCGGGGATTCCCGGCTCCTTGATCCACTGGTCGAAGAACCACTTCATGTCCTGGCCGACCGCCCCGGAAGTCTCTCTGGCGAAGTCATCCGTGCTCATCATCTTTCCGGCGTATTTCGTCACCATCGTTTTGAGGAGAGAAAAGAAACGGTCGTTGCCCATCATGGTCCGCAGCATGTGAAGGACGAGAGGCCCCCTGCCATAGACGATCTCTTGGTATTCGCTATGCCTGGTCCAGTCGCCGACGAGGCGCCCGGCCTGGTAGATGGAGACGGAGTTCTTCGACATGTCCGTCATCTGCCACCAGTCATCGAGCAGCAACTGCATCCGCTGGGTCTGCTCGCGCGCATCCTTGCCCGAAGAGGAATAGACGATGGCCGAGAGATACTCCGACATGGATTCGGAGATCCAGTTGTCCTTCTGCCAGCTCGCGGGGGTGACGAGGTTGCCCCACCACTGGTGGGCGATCTCATGAGCGAAGGCATGGTTGTTCCAGTCCTTCAGACGGTCTCCCGTCTTGTTCAGGACCCTGGCCAGGAGCTGGCCGGAGACCAGAATCAGACCAGGCGGGGAATGCATGAACCACCCCACCTCCTCGATCTCGACGATGTCGATCTCCTTGAAGCGGTAGGGTGAGAGCAACCGGGCGTATCCATCGAGCAGCAGGGACGCGGCCTGCGCGTAGGCCTCGGGGGCGCGAGGCTTGTCGTGGGCATAGATGCTCATCCGCACCTTCAGGCCGTTCTTCTCCGCTTCAGAGCGCTGGAACTTCCCGATGAAGAGCGTGGGCCCGGAGGTCGGCTCGTCCATGCGAGCCTCGAAGACAGTCGAGTCTCCGTCCTCTTTCAGCGCGACGAGCGTTCCGGCAGCGACTCCTACATAGGGCTTCTTCGTCCGGACCTTCCAGTGACAGGAAGCCCTCGTCGAGTTCTCCCACGGCGGATTCGGGTACCAATGCCCGCCGGCAGCGAACCAGTAATACTGGTCGCCGTCCTTCCGGTTGAGGAAGTGATAGCCGAGGTCGAAGGTCAGATCGAGTGTGGCTCCCTTCGGCGGGGCTTCCGGAAGCTCCACCAGCAACTCGTGGTACTTGTGGGAATAGGGCAGCTCGCGGCCGTCGCTCGTCTTGATGGACCGCACGTCGAGCGTGCGCGTCTTCGACCTCCAGTTGTTCACTGCGCTCTCCCGATGATTGTAGAGACCGAACGGCAGGAGCCTTCCGGAGCTTCCATCGAAAAGGAGCGTCTCGTGGACCTGGACTTCGGCGTCCCGGTTGTTGTCCGTGCTCAGGGAGAATTCGAGGCGGCTCACCTGCACGGGCGCCTGGGCCCGCTTCTCGCCAATGAGCTGGCGGCTCACGACATTGTAGTACCTTGCGCTCAGAGCGCCGAAGACATTGCTAGCGAGGAGGAGCTGCTCCTCCTTCAAGATGGTCGGATCGTGGAAGTAGAAGGGCTTGACGATCTGGCTGTCGATCTGGCCGAAGACCATGCCGGAACCGCCGTCCAGCACGGCCAGCGCGGCGGCGTGATCGATCCCGAAGTCCGCGTCGTCCGCCTTCTGGAGCAGCCTCGACAGTTGCGAGGTGACCGACTCGGGACCGGGCTTGCTGGAGCGTTCTCCCGGGCCGAGGATCTCGTCCAGGAGGGACCGGCTGGAGACAAAGAAGCACCCTCCGAGGTCCTCGGAGAGGACCCCGTCCCGATAGGCGTTCGTGCTCACGTTCGCGAGGATGTTCTTCTCGATGCTCTGGCGGTCGGCAGCATCCTCGGAGGTGTAGATGTATCGGCCGGAGCCGTCGAACAGGAATCCTGCCTCCTTTCCGGACGCCGTCAGGATGGGGTAGAGGGTTCCGGAGCGAAAATAGATCTTCAAATGGCCCATGTGGAATTCTCGCCCGGCCGCGTCGTAGCCGCTTCCCGCGCGGAGCGACGCGTAGTCATCGAGAATCCCCTGCAGCGCTGGAAAGGGGAGGGATTGGGGGGAGGATTCTGCCTCCTTGGCCGAACCGCCGCCCGATTGGGACGTTGCCGCATCGTTCGAGGCCGCAGGCGGCATGACCGCCTGTCCGGCGGGCTGCGAGAAGGCCCGGGCAGCAATAAAGAAGAAAAGCAGGCCCGCTGTCGCGACCCTCACGACAATGCGACGAATCATGGGTTGGTTCCCCTCCGGATCGCGCCAATCCTATAGGCAAACCCTTCATTCTCGCAAGACGAAGCTGCGCACCGAGCGCACCGAGAGGTTGCCGCAATCGATAGCAATCGATCCCTTCGTTGGGGCGCGGCGCAGTTGTCCGCTACCGGCTTCGCTCCAGCTCCTCGGGCCGGTAGGCGGCGCCGTTCTTGACGACGAGCACGACCGAATCGCTGTTCTCGATCTTCTCCAGCGGATTGCGCTCGAGCACGACGAAGTCGGCGAGCTTTCCCGGCTCGATCGAGCCGAGGTCGCGATCGAATCCGAGCGTCTCGGCCGGGGCGAGGGTCGCCACCCGGAGGGCCTCCATCGGGGTCATCCCTCCCTGCACGAAGGCCCACATCTCCCAGTGCGGGCCGAGCCCCTGCATCTGCCCGTGGCCTCCCAGACACACGCGCCCTCCCGCCTCCACGACCTTCTTGGCTGAAGCCGCCACATCGATGTGGTGCCAGTCCTCGTCGTCGGCCATGACGCTGCGGATCCTCGCTCTCGTGTCCACGACTCCTTGCGGGACGTAGCGGAGGAGCTTCTCGTCCTTCCACACCTCGTTGTGCTGGTAGAACCAGTGGTCGCCCATCAGCCCGCCGTAGGCGACCAGCAGCGTGGGAGTGTACGAGGTCCCGCTCCTCGCAAGGAGCGTCACGACGTCCTTGCGGAGAGGGGTGACCGGAAGCGCGTGCTCGATCGTCGTGTGCCCGTCGAGGAGGAACGTCAGGTCCATCTCCAGATCTCCGCCCCCTTCCGGAACGACTTCGACCCCCTCCTCGCGGGCGGCCTGGATGATCCACTGACGCTGCACCCGGCGGGGCTGCATGTAGGACTTCACGGTGAGGGCGCCGAGGGACTTCATCCGGCGGATGTGGTGCCGGGCGTCGTCGAGCGAGTTGACGATGGCCCGGTCCGGATCGTCCGCTCCGTACAGGATGAAGCCGGTCGAGAAGATCCTCGGCCCGGTCATCAGACCGGCCTCGACCATCTCCGACTGGCCGAAGACCTCCTGCGAGCTGGCCGAGGGGTCGTGGGTCGTCGTGACGCCATAGGCGAGGTTCGCCAGGTACTTCCAGGGGCGCTGGGGAAAGATGTCGAGCGTGGAGTAGTGCAGATGGGCATGCTCGTCGAAGAGCCCCGGGATGATCGTGCGGCCAGACACATCGACCACTTTCGCACCGGCGGGGACCCGGACCTCCCCGACCCGCCCGACAGCCCGTATCCGGTCCTCCTCGACGAGGATCGTGCCGTTCTCGATCACCTCGTCGCCTTTCATTGTCACGATCCGCGCGCCCGTGTATGCCGTCGAGCCCGACGGCTTCGCTCTGGGGACCGTGAGCGCGATCTCGATCCCAGACGGTGATAGACCGGACCGAAGATCCATGTCAGCGTCCGGCCTCCGTCCGCCCACCCGACCCACTCTCCCCCCTCGTCGGTGAGCTGCCCCAGGGGAAGGCCGCTCTTCTCGAGCGAGACCTCTACTGTCTGGGTTCCAACCTGGGGGAGCGCCGTGACGTAGGCGTTGTGCAGCTCGTTGAAGGCGACCCAGCGGCCGTCGGGCGAGACGGCCGCCTCCTCGGCCTTCGCGAAGCGCAGGTGCGCTTTCCTGTCCGTGCCGTCGAGCTTCACGGAGACCAGCAGGGTCTTGGGAGGCTCGTGTTGCTTCTCGGCTGGCTCGTCCTCGACGAAGAAGATCCGCTCGCCGTCGCGGGAGAAGGCCGGCCGTGTCATCCTCCGGTTCTCTCCACGGTTTTTCGTCCCGATGACGTAGTGGCTGGGTCCTCCCTCGATGCTCACCCAGTGGATCTCGTGCCACAGCTCGCGGCCGAGATCCTCGTCGCGGAAGGTCGCGCCGCTCCCCTTCAGATAGACGACCTTCTTTCCGTCGGCCGAGAAGGACGGGTTCGCATACTGTCCCGGGTACTGGGTCAGCTTTCGCGGCGGGGTCGGCTCCTTGCTCCCGGAGGGTTCGCCGGACATGACCCAGACATCGCCGCCGTTCCTGTCGTTCCAGGTGACGAAGGCGAGGAGCTTTCCGTCGGGGGAGAATGCCGGGCAGTACTCGAGATCCTCCAGTCTCGTCAGTCTCGTCGGGGTCCCCGACGGCAGGTCCATGACGTAGAGGTGCCCCACGGCCGAGAAGACGAGCCGCTTGCCGTCGGGGGATTCGACAGGCCAGCGGATGATCCGGGCCCTCACGGTGTCCCCGCCGAGCTGGTGGGGGAAGCGCAGCGCGTCGGTCACTCGCTGCTCGACGGAGGCGTTGAAGGGAACGCCGGCGCGGGAGCCGGTGGAGGCGTCCCAGCGCCAGATCTTCCCATCGGCCGTGGCAAGGATCGAGCGGCTGTCGGGAGTCCAGGCGAAGCCCGGAAACACGCCATGAGAGGCGAATCCTTGCTGTTCGTCCCGTTCGAGGCCCTCGGCGAGAGTGCGGATCTTCCCAGTGTTCAGCTCCATCACCTCGAGCACGGTCTTGGCCCTGATCCTGCGGACGTAGGCGAGGCTCTGCCCGTCGGGAGAGGGAGTCGGTGCGGCGGCTCCTCCGAACTCGCCGGTCAGCGGCACGACCTGTCCGGTCTTGCGGTCGAAACGCTTGATCTGCCAGATCCCCGAGTAAACGTTGCTGTCGTAGCGGTAGCGGCCATCCCGGGCGGAGAAGTAGATGAACCGGCCGTCGGGTGAAAAGGACGGGTCGGCCGCCTCGGGCTGATCGTCCTTCTTGGTGATCTGGATTCCCTGGCCCCCCTTGATGTGCCACATCCACAGCTCCCTGGTGCCGATCGAGGAGACATCGGTGAAATGCCTGCGGCCGACCAGGTAATCTCCGTCCGGTGACCAGGCGGGCGAGTTCACGTCGGTCTCCTTCTCCTTGCTGATCTGCCGCGCGTTCTTCCCCTCCGGGTCGCAGATCCAGAGGTTCTCGGTGCCTCCCCGGTCGCTCGCGAACGCGATCCACTTGCCGTCCGGACTGAAGCGGGGCTGGATGTCGTAGGCGGGTCCGCTCGTGATCCGCTTCGCCTCTCCGCCGGAGATCGGCAGGATGTAGAGGTCCCCGAGAAGGGAGAAGACGACCTGCCGTCCGTCGGGGCTCACGTCGAGACTGATCCAGGTCCCTTCGTCGGTCGTGAACGAGACCGTCTTCGACGGCCCGTGGAGCTCGTCGATCTTCCAGGGCTTGTCGGAGTCGGCCTTCTCCTCCCGCGCGGCATCGGCGGGCTTCTGGCCGGAGGAGGCGCGGATGCCTCTCGTCGAGGCGGCGAAAGGAGGCGCGAGGGCCGGCAGGCCGGCCAGGAGGGCGACACTGGCGGTCAGGGCGGCGAAGCGAAGCGGCGGAGAGGCGCCAGGAAGAAGCTTCACGGGTTCCTCCAAAGATGAACGGGCGCCGGGCGGACCGGGCCCGTCCAGGGACGTTACGAGGCATCAGGGAATACGAGAAGTGGGGGCGGGAGTTTCGGGGGCAGGGGAGTTATGTGAGCGGGAAGCGCGCCCGCTGCCTCCGCTGCGGGCCGTAAGGAACGCCGGTGCGGAACGGTTGATTCCCCGGAACTGGTTCTGACCCCCTGGCGCCGGATGCGGCAGGCGTCAGAAGGTGTACGCGTAGGCCAGGAACAGCTCGAAGTCCGGAGCCGCGTCGGCAAGTCCGACGGCCGCCGCTCCGCGCAGAAGGTGATGCCGGGCCGGATTCCACTGAAGGCCCGCGGTGAGCCGGACGTCGCTGTCGGCGCCCGTATAGCGATCCGATTCGATCGTGATCTCACCCGACCAGTGGAGATCCTCTTGCCATTTCCCGATGATCCCCGCACCCAGGAATACGGAGGTTTTTCCCTCCAGGGGGAAACCGAGGATGTTGGTATTCCTGTTGAACCGAAAACCGAGGTGTCCGACTCCGATCAGGTTCCCGGCGGGCCCGCCGGCCAGGTCTCCCCGCACGGCGCCGAAGACCGCCGGAACGAGCTTCCCGTTCCCGAGCCCTTCATCCTCCGAGCCTGTAGGAAACGTCAGTGAACCTCCGAAGGCAAGCTGCATCGGTCCGTTTATCACGCGGTACTTCCCGAAGACATCCAGATCGCTCGCGCCCGATTCGCCGGTGAACTTCTTCGTGTCGCCGGGGCGGAATATCCCATGGTCCAGGTCGTAATCGACATAGGAGATCCGGCCTCCGACCTCGACGTTCTTGGCCGGGCTGACGGCCATCACGCCGGTGAGCAGGACTCCGTCGGCCTTCTCGACGGGTGGAACCGCGCCCCGCGGCACGCGGAGCTGCCCCTCCCACCACTGGCTCGTGATGGCCGCGTCGGTGAAGAACTGCTGGAAGAGCCTCAGGTTCTCATTATCTTCCCGAGCTCTCGACGGCGGAGGCGCCGTCTCCTGCGGCGGCGGGGGCGCCGTCTCCTGCGCCATTGCCGCGGAGAGGCAAAGCAGGCTCAGCAAAGCAGCGATTCCTGACCAGCTCTTTCGCGAGTTCGGGGGCTTCATCTGTTAGTCCCTCCGGGAGTGGGCATGGAGCGCCGTGGAGCCGCTATGATAGCGGCGGTTGGTGCATTGCGCTACAGAAAAAGGCTTGAGCCGCATTATTAAGTTGACGAATCTACCTGCTGCGGCTTTCCCGGAGCTTCGCTGGCTGAAAGCGATGACTGCGCCTCGCTACGGTGTTTCGTGAACAATGCGGGTTGATCTGCGGCTCTTGGGAACCTGGGCCAGGACTCAGGGAAAGATGCCCCGGACCCTCGTCGCTTCCGCGACTCTCCCGACCGCAAGCAGGTAGGCCGCGGTCCGCAGGTCGCAGCGTTGGGTGTCCGCGATATTGCGCACGGAGCAGTAGGCGCCCCGCATGATTTCCTCGAGCCGGCTGTTGACCATCTGCTCCGTCCAGAAATAGGAAGCCAGCCCCTGGACCCATTCGAAGTAGGAAACGACGACCCCTCCGGCATTCGCCAGGATGTCGGGAATCACGACGACCCCGCGCGAGCGCAGGATCTCGTCGGCCTCCACGGTGATCGGGGCGTTGGCGGCCTCGACCACCAGCTTTGCCTGGACGTGCCGGGCATTGCGCTCGGTGATCTGTCCCCCGAGAGCGGCGGGAACCAGGATGTCACAAGGGCCGGCCAGCAGTTGCTGGTTGTCGATCTCCTCGCATCCCGGCATTCCGGCAATGGAGCCCCCCGAGGCCGAATAATCAAGAGCGGCCGGCACGTCGATACCGGAGTCGCTGCGAATTCCCCCGTGAACATCGGATAGGGCGATCAGCCGGAAGCCTTCCTCGTGAAGGATTCGTGCGAGGTTCGAGCCGACGTTGCCGAACCCCTGAATGGCGACCCGGATCTCTCCGGCCGGTTTTCCCGGGAAGACCTCCGCCATCGCCTCGTGCAGCGCGCTGAAGACGCCGCGTGAAGTGGCTTCGCGCCGGCCGAGCGAGCCACCCACAGCGATCGGCTTGCCGGTGACGACACCCAGCATGGAATGACCGACGGTCATGCTGTAGGTGTCGAGGATCCACGCCATGACCTGCTCGCTGGTGTTGACATCCGGGGCCGGTATGTCGCGATCGGGGCCGAGGATGATCGACAGCTCCGAAACGAAACGGCGCGTCAGCCGTTCGATCTCCCCCTTCGACATGACGGAGGGATCGCAGACCACCCCTCCCTTCGCTCCGCCGTAAGGAATGTTGACCACTGCGCACTTCCAGGTCATCAGCGCAGCCAGCTCCCGGATCTCTTCAGGTGTGACCTGAGGGTGGAAGCGAAGGCCCCCCTTTGCGGGACCGCGAGCGATGTTGTGGTGGACCCGGTAGCCGGTGAAGACCCGGTATGTTCCGCTGTCCATCTTGACGGGGATGGAGACGGTCAGCTCGCGCTTCGGGTGGCGAAGGATCTCGACCAGATCCTCCGGCAGGCCGAGCATCCGTCCCGCGGAAACGAGGAGCGAATCCGCGATACCGAGCGACGGTGTTGCCGGAAGCATCGCTCATTCTACTACGCGCGATCTTTCCGGGGTCTGTGACGCTGCTCGGGAAGCGCCCTGATCGGAGGCAGGCTTCTCGCGGCAATAGGCCGTTCGCCTCTCTGGCACGTGGTCTACGACGCGAAGCTCGTTGTGGGATCGCAGGGCAGGCCGTTTCAGTTCAGAAAACAGGTCCTTTTCGATTCAGAAAGACAAAACAAAGCGAAAGCAATGTTTCGATTGATCTTCACTTATACTGACCCTCGTTGAGAGTGGGTTCGAGGGAAGGTTGATCGCAGAGGCATCTCCCCAAGAATCGATCGAGACCGACCGCGGATGCAACGGGGCGCTCACTCCCGAAGTGCGCGTCCAGGACCGTGCTCTGCGGGGCGCCATCCGGCTCGGCGTGCGCGTGGACCGGGCTCTGGGGCGGGCGCTGAAGCTGCTGCGGGAGCGGACGCTCTTCAGACCCCTCGGCTTCGTCCGCATGGCCGACTACGCCCGGGAGGTTGTCGGACTGGGAGTGCG
>QHYA01000004.1 GCA_003223995.1 Acidobacteriota bacterium
CACCGCGAGATCGTCCGCTCCCTTCACCCCGGCGATGCCGAGGTAGTGCGCCACCTTCGCGTTCCCGGCGGCATAGGTGAGGATGACGAAGGTGCCGGAGGCAATGAGGGTCGAGCCGATCGCCAGCCCGTCGAGCCCGTCGGTCAGGTTGACCGCGTTGGCGGCCCCGACGACGACGAGCATCGCGAAAGGGACGTAGAGCCAGCCAAGAGAGGGTTTGACGGTCTTGAGGAAAGGGACCTGAAGGTTGGCCTCCCACTGCCCCGCCGAGGAGAGTCCCATCAGAGCCAGCCCGATCAGGACCCCCAGGACGAGCTGCAGGGCGAACTTCGTGCTCGGGCGCAGTCCGAGATTCTGCTTCTTCGTCAGCTTCAGGTAGTCGTCGATGAAACCGATCAGTCCGAACAGGACGATCGAGCCTGTGGCGACCCAGACGAGCGGGTTGTCGAGATTCACCCACATCAGCGTCGGGAGGACGATCGAGGTGATGATCAGGATTCCTCCCATGGTCGGCGTCCCCCTCTTGGTCTGATGGGAGGAGGGCCCCTCCTCGCGGATCTCCTGGCCGATCTGGAACTGCCGGAGGCGTCGGATGAGCCAGGGACCCAGGGCCAGGGAGAGGACGAGGGCCGTGACGGCCGCGAGGGCGCTGCGGAAGGTCGCGTAGCGGAAGACATTGAAAGCGCGGAAGCTGTCGTGAAGAGGGTAGAGGAGCCGGAAGAACATCAGAACATCTCCCGCACGGCATCCGCGAATATCTCCATCGCGATCCCGCGCGAGCCCTTCACGACGACCAGATCACCGGGCCGCAGGAGCGTCCCCGCCGAGCCGGCAGCCTCCTCGGAGCCGGCGAAGACCACGACCTCTTCCAGTCCCGCCTCCCGCGCCCCCGTGGCGGTTTCTCGAGCGAGAGGCCCCACGGCCAGCAGGAAATTCACCCCCGCGCGCGCGGCCATCGCGCCAACCTCACGGTGCCACAGCGAAGCCGATTCGCCCAGCTCGAGCATGTCCCCGCAGGCGAGCACCCGCCGGCCCGCCCAGCGGGTCGCCGTGAGGCTCGCGAGGACCGCTTGCATGGCCGCAGGATTGGAGTTGTAGGTCTCATCGACGAGCACCACCCCCTGCGCGAGCCGCAGGACGGCTCCCCGGCCCTTCAGCGGGGCAACCGTCTCGATCTTCTCGACAGCCCGCGTCGGGTCGAGATCGAAGGCCACGGATACGGCGAGGGCCGCCGCGGCGTTGGCAGCGTTGTGCCTGCCATAGAGCTGCAAGGCGACCGGCCGGGGCTTCGAGCCCGCGTGGGTGAAGCTGAAACGCACGCCTTCGACCATGTCATCCCGCACGCCGGTGACCGCCACATCCGCGCCGGTTTCGACGCCGAAGCAGACGCGCCTTCCGGGAAAGGACAGGCCCAGGCGGCGGGCGTGAGGATCGGAGGAGTTGAAGACGGCCGTCGCGTCCCGGCGCATTTCTTTGAACATCTCCCCCTTGGCCTCCGCTATGGCCTCCACGGAAGGGAAGTTCGCTCGATGGGCCTCGCCCACATTGAGAATCGCCCCGACATCCGGATCGGCGATCTCGGTGAGCCTCGTCATCTCCCCCGGGGTGGACATCCCCATCTCGAGGACGGCGGCCTCGGCGTCGTCGGGCATCGACAGCAGCGCCAGCGGCAGGCCGTAGGCATTGTTCAGGTTGCCCGGGGACCTGTGCACGCGCCAGACCGAAGACAGTGCCGCGGCGGCCAGCTCCTTGGTTGTCGTCTTCCCGCTGCTTCCGGTGATCCCGGCCACCCGGAGGGGACGCCGCCGCCGGAGCTTCGCGGCCAGCTCCTGAAGGGCGCGCGTCGTGTCCTCCACCCGGATGCACGCGCGCCCAGGAGGCACCACCGATGCCGCGTCCGCTCGCGAGACCACCGCCGCCGCGGCGCCCCGGGCGAAGGCGCCTGCCAGGAAGTCGTGACCGTCGTGCCGGGGCCCCCGAAGGGCGAAGAACAGCTCGGAGCCTCGGACGAGCCGGGAATCGATCGCGAAGCTGCTCAGCACGAGATCCTCCTCCCCCATGAGCCTCTCTCCGCCGACAGCAGCAGCGACCTCCGCGAGTGTGAAGTTGGCCATCTCGGTTCCTGCGCCGAACGCTCCTCAGCGCTCCTTCCGCAAGTACGGCTGCATTCGGGCGCAGGCCCGCACGGTATTTCCGGGAACGCGCACCTAGCTCCTCCGTATTCCCGCACGCAACTCGAGGGCCTCCGCGGCGACCGTCCGGTCATCGAACGGGATCGTGCGATCGGCCAGGATCTGCACCCTCTCGTGCCCCTTTCCCGCGATCACGACGGCGTCCCCCGCATCGGCGGTGGCGATCGCAGCGTGGATCGCCTCGCGTCTGTCGGGCAGGACGCCATAGCGGCTGCGGGCGGTCGGATCGGAAAGGATCCCCTCCTCGGCGTCCAGGAGGATCTGCCCGGGGTCCTCGCCGCGCGGGTTGTCGGAAGTCAGAAAGACAAGATCCGAAAGACGGATCGCCGCGGAGCCCATGGGCGCTCGTTTGGACCTGTCCCTGTTTCCCCCGCAGCCGAAAACCGTTATGAGCCGCCGCGGGCGCATCTCGCGCACCGCCGAGAGCAGGCTCGCGAGGGCGTCGTCGGTGTGCGCGTAGTCGACGACGACCGCGAAGTCCTGCCCCCGATCGATGCGCTCGAACCGGCCGGGAACGCCGGGGAAGCGGGCGGCGGCGCGAACGGAGCGGAAAGGATCGAGCCCCAGAGCATCGACCGCCGCGATCGCTGCCGCCAGGTTGAGCACACCGGGGCGGCCCGGCAGGGGAGTCCGTCCTTCGAGGAGATGCCCCCCCCGCGTCCGGATCGCGAAGTCCGTTCCCGAGAACCCGGCGCCGCACGATTCGATCCGGTAGTCGGACCCTTCGCTGAAGCCGAAGGTGCTTCTCCTCGCCCCGGGCGGGGCGGCGGAGAGCATCCAGGAAGCCCGGGGATCGTCCCCACCGGCGATGGCGACCCCGTCGGTGTCGAGCCTTTCGGAGAACAACCGCCTCTTGGCCGCGGCGTAGGAGTCGATGTCGCCGTGGAAGTCGAGGTGGTCGCGAGTGAGGTTCGTGAAGATCGCGACAGCGATCGAGAGGCCCCCGACCCGCTCCAGAGCGAGTCCGTGGGAGGAGGCCTCGAGTACGACGTGCTGGCAGCCCTCCGCGGTCATTTCCTCCAGCATCCGGTATAGATCGGGCGCCTCCGGGGTCGTCCGCTCCGCCGGCTGCTCCCGTTCGCCGATCCGGTAGGCGACGGTCCCGATCAGGCCGCACGGCAGGCCGAGCTCCCGCAGGATCTCCGCGATGAGCGTGGCCACCGTGGTCTTGCCGTTCGTCCCGGTGACGGCGAGCGCCGTGATCTTCTCGTCCGGCCGTCCATGGAAGTTCCGCGCGATCAGCGCCAGCGCCTTTCGCGGCTCCACTGCCCGCAGCCACGCGCGTGGGCCTTCCAAGCCGGCGGGGCGGGGGGCGGGGGAAAGAACCGCCGCTGCCCCGGCGCGAAGCGCCTGCTCGAGATAGGACATCCCATCCTGCAGCGCGCCGGGCAGCGCCGCGAAGAGAGCGTCCGGGCCAACCCTGCGGGAGTCGAGGACGATGCCGGTGATGAGCGTGTCCGGGTCCCCCTCCAGGGCCACGCCCTCGACCCCGGCAAGCAGCTTCGCCAGAGGCTTCGGTTCGCTCACAGGGGCCACCGCCGTGCGATCATCAATGTTCGCGGTCCCATCTCGTCCCCTCATCCCGGCTCGTGCCGCCTTCGAGGCGCCGCGACCATCAAGATTCGTGCTTCCATCACTGTCCGTGCCCATACCTCCCGGCGGTTGCGCCCATCGGAGCCGGTCCCCGCCGGGACGGCGGGCGCACGGCCGCTCTCGACAGGCATTCGCTGCAGATCGGCGGCCGCGAGGAGAGTGACATCGGGCGGATCCGCGGAAAGGAGCAGCCGGCAGACGGTTCCCTCCTCCGCCTGGGATCCCGCCAGCGGGTCCTGGGTGACGACGAAGCCGTTGCCAGAGGAGACGGCCCGATAGCCTCTCTCCGCCAGCCTGCTGACAGCTCCCCTGAGGCTCAGGCCGAAGACATCCGGGACCGCCCCGGAGACCCCGTCCGCCGCTGACGCCCGCGACAGCAGCGGCGGGGATGGAGGCCATTGCAGCGGGGCCTCCTTCACTTGCCCGAGAGCGACCCGCCCCCGGGAAGCGAATTGGGTCTTGTCCGGCTTCCCGGAGCCGGACGGGGGAATCTCCTCCTCGTCCGGCATCACGCGGAGCCGCTCCAGCGCGCGGGCCATGACGCGGGAGAACGAGGGGGCCGCCACATCGCCTCCATAGTAGGCACCCTTCGGATCATCGAGGACGACGATGGCCGCGACCTTCGGGGCCCCGGCGGGAGCGAAGCCGATGAAAGAGGAGACATGCTGCGAATGGGAGTACCGGCCGTCGGGTCCTATCTTCTGCGCCGTGCCTGTCTTGCCGGCGACCCTGTAACCCTCGATCGCGGCCGCCTGCCCCGTTCCGGAGAGCACGACCTGCTCCATCAAGGCCGTCAACGTCCGCGTCGTTCCGGTGGAAACGACCCTCCGGGACGGTCGCAGAGGCGTCTCGATCCGCCTGCCGTCCGGCAGCACGACAGCCTTCACCAGATGCGGGGGTGTGAGGATTCCCCCGTTGGCGATGGCCGAAAAGGCCTGGAGCATCTGGATAGGGGTCACGAGGATCTCCTGGCCCATCGACACGGAGGCGACGGACAGGGCCGACCAGCGGGGGAGGCTGTTGACGATCCCCTCCGCCTCGCCGGAGAGCCCCACTTCGGTGGACTGGCCGAACCCGAAGCGGCCCACGTAGGAGTGCAAGAGAGGCGCGCCAAGGCGCAGACCCAGCCGGATGATGCCGACGTTGGAGGACTTGGCGATGACATCACTGAAGGTGAGCGAGGAGTAGCTGTGGTGGTCCCGGATGCGGACCGTGTTGACGACGATCGACCCGTTGCCGCAGTCGAACCATTCCGAGGGCCGCACCCGGCCCTCCTCCAGCCCCGTGGCCGCCGTGATGATCTTGAACGTCGAGCCGGGCTCGTAGCGCTCGCCGATGGCGATGTTCCTTCGCTGCGCCGCGGAGGCGATCGAGAAGCGATTGGGATCGAAGCCCGGCCGGCTGGCGATGGCGAGGACATCGCCGCTGCGCGGGTCGGCAACGATGATCGCTCCCTTGGCAGAGCGAGTCCGCGCCATGGCGGCGTCCAGCTCCTCCTCCGCCGCGTGCTGGATGGTCTCGTCGAGCGTCAGCTCGATGCTGGCGCCGGGGCGGGCGGGCTCTTGCACCTGCTGGAGGATCGCCCCGCCCTTCGCGTCCCTGAGGACGATGAAGCTCGCCCCTTCTCCGCGGATCGTCCCGTCGAAGTCCTTCTCGAGCCCTTCCAGGCCGACTCCGTCGGTCCCCACGAAGCCGAGAGCGTGGGCGCCCAGCGACCCTCTGGGGTAGAACCGCTTGCTCTCCCGGGCGAAGTGAACCTCGCCCTTCAACCCAATCCGTTCGATCCGCTCCCGCTCGGCCGGAGAGATCTTCCGCTTGATCCAGACGAAAGGATGGTGCTGGAGGATGCGGGCCTGAAGGGCCCCCGGCTCCATTCCCAGAGCCGTCGCCAGAAGCCTCGCTGTCCTGGACGCGTCCTTCAACTGCCAGGGATGGACGAAAACGGAATCGACCTCGATGCTCGCCGCCAGCTCGCGGCCGTTGCGGTCGGTGATCGTCCCGCGCTGTCCTTCGAGCCGGACCGTCGCCTCGTGCTGACTGCGGGCGCGCTTCTGGAAGGTGTTCGTCCGGAGAAGCTGGATCTCCACCAAGCGGGCCAGCACCACCGCGCCGGCGAGGCAGATCGCCAGCAGCAGACGGCGAATCCGGCGCTGAAGAAACTCCTCACCGCTCATGGCTTCTCCTTCGCTCTTCCGCCCCAAGAGAGGCTCTCTGATCGCCGGAGGCCCTCCAACCGTTTCCGGCTTCTGCATGGAGGAAGGCCACAATCCGTTCCGGGGCCGTCCCGGCATCCGGGCCCTCCCTCCGGGCCGGGCGGGGAGGACGGGGAACGACGATCCGCGCACCCGCCTCCGCCGGAACGAGCGCCAGCTCGCGCCGCGCCCTCTGGGAGACCAGGTCGAGCGATTCCAGCGAGGCGCGCTCGATCCGCAGCTTCAGGTACTGCTGGTCCAGCTCACTCATCTCGGAACGCAGAGCCTCGATTGCATAGCGGGTCCTCACGTACCGGGTCTGCTGGGTGACATCGAACAGCACGGGGGCCGCGAGCGAGAGCAGGAAGACCAGAAAGAAACTGACCTCGCGCCAGCGGCGCGGATCCTCCTCCCTGACGAGAGCGATGTTGCGGATTCGGCCGCGGATGCGGTGGGAGGTTCGGATCATAGCCTCTCGGCCGCGCGCAGCCTGGCGCTTCGCGCTCGGGGATTCCCTTCGGTTTCCGCCGGCGAAGGGGTCACCGACCTGGGTGTCAGCACCCGGAGGAGGTTGGATCGCCCGCACCCGCACACCGGAAGTCCCGGCGGGCAAACGCAGCGCGATGCCAGCGAGCGGAAGGTCTGCTTGACGATCCGGTCCTCCAGCGAGTGGAAGGAGATCACGCACAACCGCCCGCCGGTTCGCAGGCATGTCGCGGCGTCCTCGATGAACCGGTCCAAACCCGACAGCTCATCGTTGACGGCGATGCGCAGGGCCATGAAAGTGCGCGTGGCCGGATGCGTGCGGGACCTCCGGGGACGCCTCCCGAGAGAGCGGCCGGATCGACCGGGGCGGCTGGCCCAGCGGACAGCCGAGGCGACGATCCCGGCAAGCTGGGTCGTTCGCGTCACCGGTCCTCGTTCCATCGCCCGTTTGATGGCTCGCGCGATCGCTCCGGCCTGCGGCTGCTCCCCATGGCGCCTCAGCAGTCGCGCCAGCTCCTTCTCGTCGAGTCGTTCGAGGAGGCCTGCCGCAGTCTCCCCCGAAGAGGGATCGAAGCGCATGTCCAGCGGGCCGTCCGCAGCGAAGCCGAAGCCGCGTTGCGGATCCAGCAGCTGAAGGGAGGAGACGCCGAGGTCGGCGAGGATGGCATCGACCTGCCCGATCCCAAGGTGGTCGAGCTGGTCGCGGATCTCTCTGTAGTCGCCTCGGAGCGGGCTGAAGGAATCTCCGAACCGGGACAGCCTGGCCGCCGCGTGAGCGACGCTGGCGGGATCCCGGTCGATGCCGACGAGCCGGCCGGCGGGTGCGATCTTCTCGAGGAGCAGCTCCGCGTGCCCTCCGCCCCCAAGGGTGCAATCCACGAGCAGGGAGCCCGGGCGAGGCTCCAGCCAGTGGAGCACTTCCTGCGCCATCGCCGGGAGGTGCTGCAGCACCTCCCCCGCATCGACACCCGACTTGGGAGAATGGGAGATCATCGCGTTGTTCATCCGCATTTAGATTCCGTACTGCGAGAGGATCTCGAGGTCCTCGGGGGTGACCCGCTCTCCCGTCAGCTTCTCCTCGAAGGCAGCGCGGTTCCAGATCTCCAGGTGGTCGTCTGTTCCCAGCACGACCACTTCCCCCTCCATCCGGGCCTGATCTCTCAGAAGGGGCTGGATCAGGATGCGCCCCTGCCCGTCCATGGCGACCGTCTGGCCGAAATAGTTGACGCGATAGCGGAACTTCCGTATGACCGGATTTGTCGAAGGAGCCTTGACGAGCCGCGCCTCCAGAGCGAGCCAACTCGGCATCGGGTAGACCCAGACACAGTCACCGAAGAGACTGGTGACGAAAAGCTCGTTACCGAAGCGTTCGGCGATGGACGCGCGGAAGTGGCTGGGCAGCTTGAGCCGCCCTTTTTCATCGATCTTGGCGACGGCATTCCCGCGAAGCATTTTCGTTCGGGCTGTCCTGGGGGGCCGGGGGCAGGAAGGGCCGTTGCGGGAGACTCCCCCCCCAGGCTGTCAAAACACTCCCGACGACCACTCCCTTTCTTTGAAACTCCGGCTTCCGAGATAGGGACGAGACCTGTGGAGCGTTTAGGCGGCCAGATTGCTCCAATTTGGCCCACTACGCTCCACCCGCGAGAATAGGTTGCCGTAAGAAGGGAGTCAAGCGGAATCGAGATGAAGTCATAATCTGCCTCCATCTGCCCCCGCTTGTTCGGGGGAGGACCACAAGCGGTAGGGGAACCCCGTCGTTGCACGAAGCTGTGACGAAGAAAACGCGACCTAGAGAGACTTTAAGGGGAGCTCGAGCTGGGATTTGAAAATGCGAAACTCTGACGAAGAACAATGAACGATGTAACGAAACTACAACGAAATAACGCATGAGATAGCGCCGCATTCGGAAAGAGTGCGGTTGCAGGCAGCGCGTGAAGGATCAGCAAGGGTATGCCGTCCGAGATCTGCCCGACTCCCTCTACCCCGCTCGAGTGAGGTAGTCTGCTGCCCCCGGTCGTGAAGGGAGCCGTCAAGTACCTCAGGTCGAAAAACGGTCAATCTTTAGAGAGAGACTCGGTGTGCGCGCGGTAGGCGACCCAGGCCACTGGCGTCCAGGATCCATGTCCCAAGATCTCTGCAACTGCGCCTCGGGCACTCCTCGCTCGTTTGCTTCCTCCTACCGGGGATCCTGATGCGGCTGACCGCTCAATCCTGTCGGGCGAGCCTCGACTGCCAGGGGAACACGGGCAGACGGGCACAGCCGTCGTCGCCTTCCTCGTCTTCAATCGGATCCTTGAACCCTGCCCTGCTGTGTGTAGAATTATGTGCGGAGGTTGACACATGGCAACCAATCTGTCCATCGACCCCAAGCTCTTGGAGAAAGCGGTCGAAGTCAGCGGCGAGCGAACCAAGAAAGCCGCGGTTACACGCGCCCTCACTGAGTTCATCGCCCGGCGCGAACAGAAGCGTCTTCGCAAGCTTTTTGGGAAGCTGCGGTGGGATCCCGATTTCGACTACAAGGCGGAGCGTTCACGGTCGTGAACATCCTCGTTGACACAAACATCTGGTCTCTGGCTCTGCGCCGTGCGCCCGGTTCGCCTTCTCCGGAGGTCGTCCTCCTCGACAGGTGCCTCGAGCGGGGAGAGGTCGTCGTCACAACAGGTCTGATTCTTCAGGAACTACTTCAAGGGTTTCGTGGACCGGCGCAGCGCAGGAGGGTAATCAAGGAGTTCTCGCTGCTCCCGGTGATCATGCCCGAGGTTGAGGACCATATCGAGGCGGCAGCGCTCCGCAACCACTGTCGGCGGTGCGGAGTTCAGGTCGGCACCATCGACGCCCTACTGGCCCGGCTGGCCATCAGTCACGGCTTGCACCTTTTCACGGCGGACAAAGACTTCCAGGCCATGGCGCAGCATTGTCCACTGGCGCTCCTATGGGCCTGACAACATGTCCACGGTCCTATCCAGAGCGCTGATCTCGCCGGAATGGACTGACATTCGTGCACAGACAGACCAGTCGCGAGTTATGGAGCAGGGAGGTAGTTCATGAACAAGCAGGACGTCAGCGTCGAGATCTTGGTGGACATGTACAACAGGCCCTGCTCTACTGGCTCCATGTGGCGAATGCGCGAGGAC
>QHYA01000005.1 GCA_003223995.1 Acidobacteriota bacterium
ATTCGATGAGGGACTGGGTCAGGGTTTCCATTTCTTCGCCACGACGGTCGTCCCCTCGCCGACCCTGGATTCGATCGTCATCTCGTCCATGAGCCGCCGCACTCCCGGCAGGCCCAGACCCAGGTTACCCGACGTGGAGTAGCCGCAGCGCATCGCCTGCTCGATGTTCGGAATGCCGGGGCCCTGGTCTCGGGCCATGACGGAAAAAATAGCACGGCCATTGTCGCTGCCGTTGCGCAGCACGATCTCGCCGTGTCCCGCATACAAGATGATGTTTCGCGCCAGCTCGGAAATGGCCGTCGTGATCAGGACCAGGTCCGTGGACGAGAATCCCATTCGCGCGGCCATTTCCCTCCCCCTCTGCCGGGCGAGGACGATATCCGCGTCGGACCCGATCCTCACGCGTTCTTCACCGCCCATGCCGCTCGGTCTCGTTGCCCTTCGTCCTGATCTCCTGGTTCAGGTAGGCGAGCCCCTCCTCGAGGTCGAGGGCCGTCGGCACCCCCTCCATGGTCAGTCCGAGCTGAACCATCGCGAAGGCCACCTCCGGCTGGATGCCGACGACGACCGTCTCGGCCCCCCGCAGCCGGATCATCTGCGTGATGTCCCGGAGCGTGCGCGAGGAGAACGAGTCCATCACGTCGAGAGCGGTGACATCTACGATCACCCCCCGTGAGCGGTACCTGCCCACCTGTTCTACCAGTGTGTCCCGAAGCTGGAGGAGGTCCGCGTCGCTCAAGGCGGACTGGACCGAGGCGATGAGAAACGGACCCTGCTTCAGAATAGGGACTTGCACAGCGTGGCTCCTCTCCCCCTCCGCATCCTCACCCTTCCGCCTCCGCGATATCGCGGCTCTGGGCGCCCCGATAGCCCAGCAGGTGTTCGGCTTCCTCGATCCCACCCTGTAGGTCTCCGACGGTCGTCATCTTGCTCAGGTCGACGCCGATGTTCACCAGGGTCTGCGCGATCTCGGGAGACAGGCCGCTGACGATCACGGTGGCGCCCAGCAGCCGTGACGCCTCGACGGTCTGGACGAGGTGGTTCGCGACGTGCGAATCCATCGCCGCCACCCCCGTGATATCGATCACAACGACCCTGGCACGGTTGGCGCGGATACTCTTCAGGAGCTGCTCCGTGAGCTGACGCGCGCGCTGCGGATCGATCACGCCGATGATGGGGAGGATCAGCAGACGTTCCCGCACCTGGAGCACGGGCGTGGACAGCTCGCGGATGGCCTCCTGCTGTTCCATGATGACGCGCTCGCGCTCCTGGACGAACCCGACGGCTACGGTGTTGGCGATGCGGTTGGCGGCGGGTTCGTAGGCGTCCAGGATGCGGTCGAGCTTCGCGAAGTCCTCACGGTATTTCGAGAACAGCGAGCGGGCCAGAACGTCGCGAAGCAGCAAGACGATGCCCAGGACTTCGTGCGTCTCCACGCCCCTCGGGATGATCCGCTCGGACAGGTTGCGAGCGTAGGCTTGCAGGGCCTCCAGCGTGCCCGTTTCCAGGGCTTCCACGTAGTTGTTGTAGACCGATGTGGCTTCCGCGAAGATCTCCTCGTCGGTCATCGCGGTCAGCAGCCGGGCCCCGGTGATCCGGCGAGCCCATTCCTGGCGCAACTGAGTCCGGTAGTGGCGCAGGTGCGCGACCAGCTCGCGCAGCAGCAATGAGGTGGACTCCGTTGGAGCTTCGGCCGGGCTGCTGGCGCGCTGCGGGTCATTCATACCGGCGTGGGTACGGATCTCGTTCATTCGCGCTTCCTCCTGCCATGGCACCGACGCCCGCGCGGAAGAGCTCTTCGGCGGGCCGCGGCCCGGACTCGTTCGCATCGGTGGGAACGGTATGGGTTGGGGTCAGCATCATGGCCTCCATTTGGGCTGGAGCCTGATCGCTCTGTTGTTTGCTAACAATATACCACTAGAGTTCGGGGGCCGCTCCGCGGCGGCATAGGTCTCACCGTCTTCCCCGCGCGCTTGTGTCGCGCCACACGCTTTCGAGAGACGGGGAAATGCGTGACGCGGAAAAACCGGGATCCTCTTGAGTTCGTTGAACTTGCCCATAGGACCGCGCTCCGGAGGTCTGCCGCCAGGAGCTTTCAATGAAAAGTGGAAGGCGAAGGGCTGGCTCGGGTCTTCTCTTTGAGCTGAATCGGGTATCAACCCGATTGATGGAGCGTCGCTGCTCGAGGGGAGCCTCTCCCGGCGGCCATCGGCTGTTCCCGAGAGGCGATTCGGTCATTCGCCCGATGGCGGAGCTCCGTTTAAGAAGGTACTTTGCATCCCGGGTGCGGGAGCTTTCTATGGATTGCGAGCAAGAGCCAACATCCCCCCCTCCAGAAGCGCGGCGTCCGGGTTGTTACGGCGTGCCGACCGATGCGGGGCCGCCTCGCTGCATTTCGCCCCGGCGGCACGTTCCGTCTCGGCGCGGACACTGCGGCCTTGGCTTTGCCGCAAGAGGCTCCCGCCCCTTCTTCTCCCCTCCCTGCGGCCCGGGTCCCATTCCGGACGTTTCGGGGCTCGGGCCGCACTACGCAGAGCTGTCGGCGATGAGGCAGACTCGCCCGGGATGGTCTTGCGCCACCTCGAGGGCCTGACACGTTGGTTCAGGATCGGTAAGGGCCTATGAGCCCGATCACCCTCTACCGTCTCGGCCATTGGTGCCATGAGCATCGGATTCCTCTCGTGCCCCGCTTTCTCTACTACCTCATTTACGTCGTCTTCAACTGCTGCATCCCGATGTCCGCCGAGATCGGCGAAGGGACCTCCATGGCCTACGGAGGACTGGGCGTCATCCTTCACGCACGTTGCCGCATCGGAAGGAACGTGATCATCGGCCCTCATGTCGTCATCGGAGGACGCTCGGGCCGGTACGAGGTCCCGGTCCTCGAGGACGGCTGCTTCATCGGCGTGCGGGCGACGATTCTCGGCCCGGTGACGATCGGCACCGGGGCCGTCGTGGGGGCCGACGCCCTCGTTATCGACGATGTCCCTCCCCACTCGGTCGTCGCCGGCATTCCCGCCAAGGTCATCCGCTCGAACGTCAAGGCCGCAGCCGCCGGATGATCCCGGCGTCCACCAGAGTTCGGCTGAGGTGACGTCCTCTCCGGCGCTTTTCACGCGCCGTGGGAGGGGGCCCAGCGATCTTTCAGCCTCAGCAGGGGACGCTCCACCAGGTGAGCCGGTGGGGTTGCCCCATGTCGAAGCGATGCGCGGCGTCTTCTCAGTGGAAGCTGATCGGGTGGGCGAGCTGAATGCCGATGAAGACGCGGTTCTGGTCGACGTGGTCGCCGGGGAGGTCGGAGCCTTGGTGGAAGAACGTGTAAGAGCCGATGAGCGAGACGCTGCGGGCGATCCGGCAGTTGGCGCGAAGGTTGGGGGCGACGGCTCTCAGCCGTCGACCGCGGCCATTGCTCACTTGCTCATCAGCGATCGTGTAGCGCGGCGTGAACTCCAAGCGCAGCCCCTGCTGGCGCGTCGTGACCTGCAACGACGCAAAGACCGTCTGGTGATCCGTCACGCCGATCGTATCCGCCACGACTGACCGGTCGTATCCGATCCCGAGCGAGCCGAACCTGAACCTCTGCTGGAGACCCCCCGTCACGGCCGGCGTGACGTTTGTATTCCCCCTGCGGACGACAGCGGTAGGCCCGCCGCTGAGGGACCCTTGCAGGGTCGGAGTGATCCGGAAGCCGAAGCCAAGCCGCGCGGTCGGTGTGGATGCGGGGGGCTCGCCACCGGCTTTCAGATAGGCGAATTCAAGGTTCGCCGTTCCGGTCAGCCGCCGGGTGATCTGATGGTCAACTCCGAAAGAAAGGTCGTAGGTATCGGAGTTCCGGACGTCGGATTGCGAGACCTGCTGAAATCGCTGGATCGTGTACAGAGCCGAGAGCCGGAGCGATGTGAGCGGCGTCGCCTGCCACTGAACCGCCGGCGTCAGGGAGTTCCGCCAGGTCTCTTGCCGGCCCGCCGAGAGACCGCCGGCTGTTACGACGTTCGACTCGCGATCGAAGATGAACCGCTCGGCGATTGTCAGCGTCACACGGGGACCGAATCGATAGGAGGCATCCGTGAAGAGCTGGTGGCGTTTGGCGGGGGAATTCAGCTCCCTCTCCCGGGCAAACGCCTCCGCCGTGAAGTTGTAGCCTGCCGTCAGGCGATGCTCCGGCCGCTGGATGCCGAGGGTGACTCCGGGAGTGACGCTGGTGATCAGGTCCGATGTTCTGTCGCCGCCCAGAAGGAAGACATTGTCGTTGTACTCTTCGGAGATCGTGACGGATGGGGTCAGCGTGAGCCATCCAGGCTGGGGAGACGGATTGAAGAAATCCGGTCCCAGAAACGCGGGTGGGGCGACAGCGAACGGTCCTCGCCCTGGCAGCGGCTCCTCGGGTGCGCGAGCGGGGCCCGGCTCCTCTGGAGCGGGGGCTACCGGCGGCTGCCCGGGCGTCGTCGGCTGGGGACTCGGCGCTGGCGGTTGCTGGCCCAGCGCCACGGCGGCAGCGACGAGAAGCAGGAAGGTGGCGGCACCATCGCGGATAGGGCATCGTCCCCGCAATGCTCGATCGACCCGCTCACGCATCCCTCAGAGACCCCGCCGGTTGAGGAGAGCAAGGACCTGCAGGTGCCGCGGGCGATCGGCAGCGCGCAACAGGGCCGCAAGCAAGTCACCGGGGTTGCTCGGGCCGTCGGGCTCCAGGAGATCCCGATTGTCGGAGAAAGCCCCATCGCGAAGCAGGTCCCGGGCCGCCGCCAGCAGGCCTCTCTGGAAAGGATGGCGCATCACTCGACACTTTTCCCTGCCGGCCAGCTCGCGGACCATGGCCGAGCAATTGGAGGGCGCATAGGCGATGTCGGCCGCTTCGAGCGCCTCGAGGTCCTGGTCGGAGTCGCCCATGGCGACGACAGGATCCTCCGTGCAGTGCAGGTACCTCTTGACCGCCAGCAATCCCGTTCCTTTCCCTCTTCCTTTCCCGATCACATAGGTGGTTTCGGGTTTGGCGATGAAGGTCAGCCTGTCGCAACCACACCCAGCGAGAACCTTCTCCATCTCGGCCGGGGGCAGGCACACCGTCCGCCCGTCTGCGCAGCGGTAGGCTCGGACGGAGTAACGATAGCCCGGATCGGTGAAGACACCGGGCATCGTCGCGAGAGCATCGCGACAGCGGAGCAATTGTTCGGCCGCTTCGGCGTCCCCAAGCTCCATCTCGCGCCGGTGCACGGAGTCCACGAAGACGCTGCCGTACTCGGCGAGGCCCCCCGGGAGCATGTAGGTCTCGCAATAGTTGCGGACGTGATCCACGCTGCGTCCCGTGTTGAGGACGACAGAGAAGCCGTGCGACCGCAGAAGCTCGAGCGCAGCGAGTCCACTGAAGGTTGTGTGAGGGAAGCCGAGCAGCTCACGATCGAACACCCAATCCAGGTCGAGAAAGAACAGACGCTTGGACCATCTCGCCGCCGGCGGTCTCCGGATGAGGCTGGCGCTGAAACGGTTCATGCGGTACACGAGGAAGTTCCGCGCGGACAGGTAGCGGCGATGCCGCTGCTCTTGCTTCTCCGGAGAGAGGCGAGGGCCGATCGCCCCGAGAGCGCGCTTCATGGTCAGGACGCCGTGGAGCAGGTGATACAAGAGAATACGGTCTGCGATGGTTCTGTCGCCGCTTTCGCTTGCGTAGGCTTCCAGCAATTCCCGTTCTTCCCGTTCTGACAACGAGAATTCGAAGGTGGCGGAGGCCAGATCGGAGGCCGGGTCCACGACGTCCAGCTCCGCACCGCCGAAATTGTGCTGCTCGAAATCCACCTTGTAGACCCCGGACGCGTCCTCGACCCATTCGTCGGGGCCCATCCTGCCGTCCACCAAGGCCGGCATCGGGCTGACGTATCTTCTGAGGTGCTCGCGAAGCGCCCGAACCTTCAGGCGGCCGGCGTAGGGGCCGTAGACGCCGCGAAGGATGTTGACGATTTCGTCCCACCCCGTCCAGCGATAATCAGGGCTGTCGAAACACGGGTCCTCTGCGAGAGGCAACCGTCGCACCCTCTTGACGAGGTACGAGGACAGCACTCGCACTCTGTTCCTGTCGGTCATGCCTCCGTTGTTCCGGCCCGTCTCGCTGCGCCATTCGGTGATCATCAGGCCATTGCGAAGCCCGATCAGCCGCGGAACGGAGCCCGCCAGACGGCTCCCGATGATGTACGCGTGATAGCCGAGCCACCCCCAGCCGACGCTCTTGGCGAGGATCCGCTCGAGGACGGGTTCGTGACCGCAGGCGCCGAGCCGAACCTGGAAAACCCGCTTCAGGCGAACGTGGAACCCGTCCTCGTAATGCCGCCACAGACGGGCGTTGATCTCGTCGACGCGGCCGCTTTCCTCGATGCGGGCATCCTGGAAGTCGCGATAGTAGTCTCGGAGCAACGGTTCCGCCGAACGAGGGTCCAGCAAGGCCGCCTTGTACAGCTCGCCGGGCTCCAGCGTGATCAGGGTGACCCCTTCAGTACGCCCCTCGTCGCCGGGCAGGGTCCAGTCGGGCCTCGATTGATGGCGGGGGACGAGGATCGTGATTCTCTCATTCCGCACACCGAACTGCCTGAGAGCTCCAACCGTGAGGACGAGTGTCCGCCCCGTGTTCGGGTAGTCATCGACAACGAGGACCTCCGCATCCTCGTTCCGGAGGCCGCGCAACTGATGCCGCTCCCATCGCGAAAGATCCGCTTTGGGACGGATCGTGAACCACGAGACGCGAGGCCATCCCAGCATGGAGAGATATGCCTTGATCAATGGAGCAAAATAGGCCCCCGCCGTCCTGACCCCGAGGACAACAACGACCCTCTTTTTGCTTTTCTGACGGGACGCCACGAAGCGTTGCCCAAGAGAGAAGACGTCATGGTGGGTCAGATCCTGGCAGCGAAATGCCTCCGGCAGCCGCATTCGCCGTTCGAGCAGTCTCGCAGGCAACCCGGCGCCCGCAAGGCTCTGCACCGTCATTGCCAAGGATGCCCATGCCTCGACGTCCCGATGCGAGGAGCCTTCCGGAAGCTCCTGGCGGGCCAGCACGCCGCATATCTCATCGACGCACCGGTCCCAGCTCCGCCTCCAGTGAAGAATGCGGCGATCACGGACCAGACTTCGCAGCGAGTGGGGCAGGTTCAGAAGCCATTCAGCCAGGGTCGCGACGCGCCGCAAACGGGGAAAGTGGGCCCCGATCCGCGAAAGGTCCCACGGATGCCAGGCCAGATAATCGTCAACCGTGCAGGCGATGGCGCAGATGAAAAGATAAACGTTGATCCGGCTCTCCTCCCGTTGCCAGCCGGCTTGAAGGCGTTCGAATCGGGACAGTTCCTCCCGCAAGCGATGGAGCAGCTCGCGCAACGACAGAACCGGGTTCAGACACCAACTGTAGGAGGAATAGAAGCGCTCCTCCGAGGACTCCGCGGCGCTCGCGGGGGACCGCATTTCAACGCTCGCCGTCTCGCCCATCAGTCTCGCTCCCGGGGCGGAAGGGCCGGGGGATGGAGCGGTCGGCCGGCCAGCGAATCCCGCAGCGCCCTCCAGAGGACACCGGGATGCTGCCGGGCCTGCGAAAGCGAATAGGGGAGCCAGGCCCGCCCGTACGGCACATAGAAGCGAACGGGCACGCCTGCGTCCGCGGCCTCGCGAATCGCTTGCCGTGCCGGCAGTCCATAGAGAAGCTCCAGTTCGCTGGACGTGCCCGCGGAGCGGAGCCGCCTCAATGCTTCGCGCGCCAGGGAGGGATCATGCGTCGCCACGCCAACGTGGGTCGCCCTTCCCGCCAGCCGGTCGATGACCGCGAGAAACCCGGCGCGAAGATCGACCTCGGGCATTTCCGGATCGACCCACCCCCCCTTCACCACGCGCACGTTCAATCGGAGATCGACCGCCGAATCCGCATCGCGCAGGCTGCGGCGCCAGCGGCCGGGGAGAGTGCAGCCGAGCTTCGGGTAGTGCTGGCGCGCGCTGGCGATGCATGCGAACGTCTCGTCCGCCGCCTCCGGACCCAAGGAATCGAAGTGCACGCCGATGCTCCTGCGGTGCGCTCGGTCCAGCAGCTCCGCCAGCAAGCGACGATCGAACTCGAGCGGCGGGGCTTTTATGGAAAGGTAGCAGTCGAGGTTTTCGCCGGCCAGGGCGTCGAGCGCGGCGAGGTGGGCATCTGCCACCTGCCGGGGCTCGTCATCGTCTCCGTTCCAGAAGCCGATGGAACTCGCAAAGCCCTGCCGCGACAACCAATGGCCGGTTCGCAAAGCATCCGAGAGTTCAGGCCCTGCCACATAGGCCCGCGCGGCTCGTTCGGCGATCGGCATCCAGCAGGCCCTCAACATGTCGCGCAGACTTCTGCTCATCGCTTTGCTCTTCCCGCTCGTCCGAGCCTGCGCCGTGCGTAGTCTGCGAGATCGACCGCCAGGGCCGCCACTCCCGCCCAGCGCGCCGGGTACGCACGAACAGAGACGCAGGGACGCACCTCGTCGGTCCATGCTTCCGTCCACGGCTCGACGATGCCGAGGAACTCATACCCACGCAGACCGCGTGCCGCAGCATACCGGACGGTCTCACGTATCAGCAGGATTCCGGGCGAGCACCGCTGGAATTCCTGATCGTAACCGATCTTGAGAAGCCAGAATCGTCCGGCGCACTCGACCGCGAGCTGCATGGCCGCGGCCCGCCCGCCGATCCGCAGGAAACACACGCGCAGGATGCCCTTCTTGCATGCGGCGGTGGCGTAGCGCCGGTAGAAGAGGCCCCGCGCGGGATCGTCCGCCAGGGCAGTGCCATCCCGCCCTTTCCAGCTCGACGCCTCGACACGGAACGCTTCCTCGAGAAGGGGCTCGAGCCTGGCGGGCGCCGGAGACAACACCTCGCTGCGGACCGGGCCCATCCGTTCCGCGATCCGCCGGGCGCGCCGGAAATCCGACCGGCGGCCCGGATTGAGCCTCTGTTCCGGCTCCATCCAGCCGGAGTCGAGTGGAATCCAAGGACAGCCGGGCACAGGCCGGCAGATCACAACACCCCGCCCCCGGAACGAACGCCTCAGCGCCGCGATGACCGGCGAGTCCGACGGGATGCGCTTCAGCAGCAGAGCATGTCCTGACCGGGCGAGGGCTTCGGCGAGGAGATCGAGGGCATCGGGAACAGCGCAGAGAAAATCCATGGGTTCGTACAGCTCGTCTGCGGCGATCAACTGCAAGCTGCATCCTCTCCGTCTGCGGCCGATCAGCGGCGCAATGGCGGTGATGCGGGGCGCCGTCCCGGCCACGAAGAAATGCAGCTCGCGATCGGTGAGAAAGGAGGCTGCGCAGGCTCGGATCCACGCATACTGGTGCAGGGGGCTGCCTGACCGCGCCGCAAGCAAGTCCCAGGCGTCCGACAGCTCGTCGAGCCGACTGAGCTCCCGGACGACCGCGACCGACGTCGCTCCGCCGCCCGACGGGATATCTTCGTCTGAGCTGGCTGGCCAGGGGCTGGCCGATAAGCCGTTGATCATCGACGGTCGTTCTCGCACGCAGCTTGGAGGAGCCTGTCATCAGTCGCCGCGTCGAGCGAGACGTGCGGGCCGGACACAGCGGTCCTCCAAGAGGTGACAGATCCTCCCGTTCGAGAATAATCCCCTGGCAGCCGGTTGCGACCTAGAGAATCAACCGCCGCGCTTCTCGGCGATCACCCGATTGCGGCCAGCCTCCCCCCGGGCCACGATGCGGTGAGTGTAGAGGGGGCTCTCTGAGTAGAGGGGGCTCTCGATGGGAGCGCGAGCGCGATCATGCCACGGCATCCTGTGCCTCTGCTGCCGGAAAACTTGGAGAGCGGGCTGCGGTCCTCGCATCTCCCTGCGCTCGACGGCCTGAGGGCCGTGGCCGTCTTCCTGGTGGTTTTCCATCACTTCGGGATCCGCGCAGCTCCCGGCGGGCTGGGCGTCATCATCTTCTTCGTCCTGAGCGGCTTCCTGATCACGTGGCTTCTGCTGGGAGAGGACGAGCGATTCGGAACAGTGTCGGTGCGAAAGTTCTGCGCCAGGCGTTTCCTCAGAATCTGTCCCGTATTCTACTTCTACTGGCTGCTTCTCATCGCGCTTCTCTTGCTTCTTCACAAGAAGATCGTCTGGGAGCAGGCCATCGCATCCGCGTTGTTCGCAAGCAACTACTATCAAGCCATCCTAGGCGATCCCAATACCGGCTTCAGCCACACCTGGGCGCTGTCTGTTGTAGCGCAGTTCTACCTGCTCTGGCCGGTCATCTTTCTGGCGCTCCGGAAGGATCGGATCCGCCTGGCGAAGGCGCTGGCGGGGATCATTCTCGCCGTCTGGGCGTACAGGGGATTGCTGCACTCCGTGCTCGGCGTTGCTCAAGGATACGTCTTCGAAGCCTTCGACACCCGCGCGGACCATCTGGCGATCGGATGCCTGCTGTGGCGTTGCCTACCGGGACACCGTCGGATTCGTCGTGAATCCCGTGCTGTCCGCGATCATGATCGCGCAGTTGATCGCCTTCCGACGATCGACGGCCTGGAGCTGGATCGATTGGAAGTGGATGCGGTATCTGGGCCGCATTTCCTACTCGATATACCTGTACCAGCAGATCGTCATCGAACAGTCGACGAGAGCGCTCCTCGCCTACCCGCGGGCCGTGCAGCTTGCCGGCTGCGTGGCTTCCGTCATCGCCGCCGCCAGCATTTCGCATTTCCTCGTCGAGAATCCCTCCTTGAGAATCAAGAACAGGCTCCAGCGCATGCCGTCTTGGTCAACCCCCCGGGCTGCTTGACCCCCTTTCGGCACGCCGAGGTGCAACGCGTTCGAACGCGCGCCACCGCCTGGGGGACGCGAAGCCAGGAAGGCGCCAGCGATCGGTGAGGAGGCGGATCACCTCGCAGCGAGTTCGAGCGTAGGATGGAGCTCGTGGCGGACCGGCAGCGGGTCATCCTGCACGTGGACATGGACGCCTTCTACGCGGCCGTGGAGGTGCGCGAGGACCCTTCCCTGGCAGGCAGCCCCCTGATCGTCGGCCACCCCGGCCGGCGCGGTGTGGTGCTGACCTGTTCCTACGAGGCGCGGCGGTTCGGGGTTCGCTCCGCCATGCCCTCCCTCACCGCGATGCGGCTCTGCCCCGAGGCGGTCTGGCTGCCGGGGCGCATGGAGCTTTACGTCTCGGTCTCACGCCGGATCCGCAGGATATTCGACGATTTCACGCCCGTCGTCGAGCCGGTCTCCATCGACGAGGCTTTCCTCGACATGACCGGAGTAGTCGCCGATCTCGAATCCGGGGCGGAGAAGGCGCGGCAGATCAAGGACAGGATCCGGAGCGAGGAAGGGCTCACGGCGTCGGTCGGCGTGGCGCCGGCGAAGTTCCTCGCCAAGGTCGCGTCGGACCTGGAGAAGCCGGATGGGCTGGTCGTCTTTCCGCTCGCCGACATCGAGAGCAGGCTCTGGCCCCTGCCGGTCGAGAAGCTGTGGGGTGTCGGACCCAAGACGGCGCGGCGCCTACAAGAGAGCGGCTTGCATACGATCGGGGATCTCATTCTCGCGGGTCGAGAGGAAGCCGGCCCGGGCGGCCCGACGAAGCTGGCGGAGACGCTCGGACCGACCGCCGCGGCCCACCTGCTGGCCCTGTCCCACGGAGAGGACCCGCGCGAAGTCGTCCCCGATCGGGAGGCCCGTTCGGTCTCGGAGGAGCGCACCTTCGCCTCGGACCTGTACGACTCCTCGGGGATCGAGACCGAGCTGCTGGAGCGATCCGAGGGAGTGGCAAGGCAGCTCCGCAGCGAGGGGCTCGAGGCTCGAACGGTCCGGATCAAGGTGCGAACGGGCGATTTCAGGACCTGCACGCGCTCCCTGACGCTGTCCGAACCGACGGCGCTGGCGGAAAGGATCTATGGCTCCGCGCGGGAGCTGTTCCGCACACGTGTCCGTCTTGAGGGGAAGGGTGTTCGCCTGCTGGGGGTCGGCGTGTCAAATCTCGTCCCCGCGGGACCCGCGCAGATGCTGCTGTTCCCGGACGTCGGGGCGGAACGCGCGGCGCGGGCGGCCGGTGCCGCCGATGCCCTGGTGGAGAAGTACGGTGAGGAAGTGATCCGCCGCGCCCGGCTCATCGACTCCGGCGAGGGGAAGAAGGCGCGCCGCAAGACTGCGCCGAATCCGCGTCTTCCCGCCCTCGACTGAGCGGCCGCCCCCGATCAGCCCTTCTCGGACTTCACCCTCGCCAGCACCCCGTCGTCCGTGTTCGCGATGACCTTGTCCGGGGACGTCGGGACCTTGATCTGCATGGTGTTCTCAGCCTGGCTGACCGCCATGAACTTCACGATCTTCTTGTCCCCGAAATAGAGCGCGACAGGAAGCCGGAGCTGCTTCAGGTTCTCCTTGTCGGGCTGCACGGTCTTCATGCTGACCAGGTACTTTCCATCCTCCGTCTGGCGGACAGTGTAGGTGAACTGGATCTCGGGGATGCCGGTGTCCCTGAACCACTGATTGAAGAATGGCGCGTAGTCCTTCCTCGTTGTCTGGCTCACCGCCTGGACGAAGTCGTTTGTGGTCGCGTTCTGGTGGCGGTACCTGTCGAGGAAGGCCTTCATGGCCGTGAAGAACATCTTGTTGCCTTCCTCCGGGCCGAGCTGGGCCTGCAGGTCCAGACGGAGCATGTGGAGCACGTAAGGCCCCTTGTTGTAGGTGACGTCGGTGTACCACTTGCCGTTTCTCTGTCCCAGCCAGATGCTCCCGCCGTCCGGGACCAGCTCCGCGCGCTCCTTCCACTGCCTCAGCTTTTCGACGAACGCTTTCTCGCCGAGCAGGTTTCCGACGTAGAGGCCGGACATGTACTCGGTGTAGCTCTCCGACAGCCACTGGTCGTGGGACGACGACCATGAGACGACATGGCCGAACCACTGGTGACCGATCTCGTGGGCGACGAAGGCGTGCACGAAGGTCGGCTGCAAGCGCGGATTCGCCGCGGCGATGTCCACGATCTGGGGCTGCGACAGGTAGGCTTCGCCCGTCAACTGGACCAGACCCGGAGGCGCCTGGCCGAAGCCGTAGAAGAAACCCATCTGGACGATGTCCAGCTCGTCATAGGGGAACGGGTTCGCCCACTGCTCGTACCAGTTGACGACGTTGCGGGCCTCGCGGTAGAGCCCTTCCAGCTGCCTCTGCTGCTTGGGCAGCCCATAAACGTAGATCTTGGGGCGGACCGTGTCCTTCGGATCGGTGTATTCGATGTATCTTCCGAACAGCCAGGAGGAGAGAGCGACCTTCTCCTTCTCGACCTTGTGGACGCAGTTGTAGGGTCCCTCCTCCCACCTCTTCTCCGTGACTCCGGAACCGGACGCGATGTACGGCTTGGGGACCTTGATCCGCCAATCGAAGGTGTAGCGTTTGAGGAATCCGTACTGCGGGAACCAGGGGAAGGTGTTCAGCAGTGAGAAGGTCGTCGCCTCGGCATCGAGCACGTCGAGCCGGGGGGGGACGTTGTTCCCCAGGAAGGATCCGACCGATGGGTTCGGCCTGATGAAATCCGCCGTGTACGACACCACGACGCTCTTCTGCTCGCCTTTCTTGACCGGCTTGTCGAACTGGACGAGGAGGGCGCCCCCCTCGGAGTGGAGGTAGGGGAGAGGAGAACCGTCGGGCAGCGTCACCGATCGGACCTTGAACTCCTTCTGCTTACCGAAGAAGTCGTAATACCGGATGAAGTCGAACCGGGCCGTGGAGATCTCCGGAACCTTGGGCTCGAGATCGATCCGGACCTTCGCGTCGAGCAGAAGCCCCTCCTTGAGGACGGTGAAGTCGGCGTCGTAGTTATTGATCTCGATCGAGTCGTGGTCCTCCTTCTCGAGGTCGCCGCCTCTTGCGTAGCACTCCTTGTCGTGCCAGACGGAGAGAATGAAGTTCGAGAAGTCACTGCGTCCGATGCGAAGGTGACGGACGAGCCGGTTCTCCTCCGCGCCGAAGACGTCCCCCTCCGGCACGTGGAAGTAGCTCAACCATCCCTCCTTCTCGCCCTCGAATTCCACGAGGCGCGGACCGGCAACCGGCACGCTGGAAAGGGTCTTCTGGATCACCTGGAAGTCGGCGTCGGCGAAGAAGAAGTCCTCGAGCGCCTTCTGCCGCTTCTCGAAAAGACGCACCGTCTCGTCGTCGGCCCGCTCCGGCTCCATCTTGTCCTTGAGCTGATCATAGAGATCGCCGTCGAAGCGGATGAAGGCATGCTTGAAAGGCTCGTCCAGAGATTCCTTGTCGTTGTAGGCTTTCTTGAACTGGTGCAGTTCGAGCTTGTTGACGGGGGTGAGCTTGGCCCGGCCCACGCCCACGAAGACGGCTGCGGTCGGTCTCTCTCCTTCCTTCCAGGGCTTGGCGAAGAAGAGGCGTCCGGAGACCAGCGTGATGTCCATCAGGTCATGGCCGATCTGGAGGTTGTCCACCTTGACGGAGCGCGCCGGATCCAGCTCGACCTTCTTCAGCGAGTCGTAGATGCCCTTGATCCCTTCCTTCTCGGCTGCCTGATCGGCGGCCGCGCGCACGGCGAGGGTGGGCGAGAGAAGGACCGCGACAGCGGCGGTGGCTCTCAGGAGAGGGTGGAGAATAACTCCAGCCCTGGACTTCGTCGATTTCATCAAAGCCTCCAATCCGGTCTTGGACGGTGCAGCAGCGTGGATGGGTCGCCCCCGCTCGACCAGTTCAGCTCCCGGGCGCCGTCCCGGACAGTACTACTCGCCGGGGCCCAAAAGGTTTCAAGGGGCGGGACTCGTTCACTGCTCGTTCACGCTGAGTCCTTCATTATAATGAAGGGCGAAGGTGTCATGCCTGGCTACGTTCCCGTCATCGGTCTGGAGGTGCACGCACAACTCCTGACCCGGTCGAAGATCTTTTGCGGCTGCGCCAACCGGTTCGGCGACGCCCCCAACACAAACACCTGCGCCGTCTGCCTCGGCTTGCCGGGCGCGCTGCCCGTCCTCAACCGCGCCGCGGTGGAGCTGGCCATGCGGATGGCGCTCGCGACCGGCTGCGTGATCAACGGGCGCTCGATATTCGCGCGGAAGAACTACTTCTATCCGGACCTGCCGAAGGGATACCAGATCTCGCAGTACGACCGCCCTTTGGCGACGGGGGGGAGCATTTCGATCGATGTGGATGGGCAGACCCGGCGCATCGGCCTCACCCGCATCCACCTCGAAGAGGACGCGGGCAAGCTGGTTCACGAGGGGTTCTCCTCCACGGAGGGAGCGAGCGGGGTCGATTTCAATCGTTCGGGGGTCCCGCTGATCGAGATCGTCGGAGAGCCGGAGATCCGCTCTCCGCAGGAGGCTTATCTCTACTTGCAGAGGTTGAAGAGCGTTCTGACCTATACGGAGGTCTGCGACGGGAACATGGAAGAGGGCTCGCTGCGCTGCGACGCGAACGTCTCCATCCATGAGAAGGGCTCGGCGTTCGGAACGCGGGTGGAGCTGAAGAACCTCAACTCCTTCCGGAACGTGCAGCGGGCGCTGGAGTTCGAGATCGCGCGGCAGGAGCGCGTGCTGGAGGAAGGGGCGAAGGTCGTGCAGCAGACCCGTCTCTACGACGCGGGCAGCGGAGAAACCCGGCCCATGCGCACGAAGGAGGAGGCGCACGACTACCGGTACTTCCCGGAGCCGGACCTGCTGCCTCTGGAGGTGGACGAGGCCTGGATCGGGAAGGTCCGCGCCGGTCTTCCGGAGCTTCCCTCCGAGCGGAAGGCGCGGTTCATTCGCGAACGCGGCATTCCGGAGGCGGACGCCCACCTGCTGACTCTCGAGAAGCCGCTGGCCGATTATTTCGAGCAGGCGGGGGGGCTGTCGGGGGAGTGGCGGGAGACGGCGAAGTGGATCGTCCGCGACGTCCTGCGCTGGGCGAAGGAGGAGAAGCTCGACTCCGCAAAGCTCGGGGACCGATTCCCCCCGGCGCGGCTGGCCGCCATCGTGAGGGCTCGCGCGAGCGGGTCGATCACGGCCGCCAGCGCGGCGGAGATCTTCGAGGAGGCCTGGACGAGCGGAAAGGAGCCCGACGCGATCATCAGGGACCGGGGTCTGTCGCGGATCACGGACGAGTCGGCGATCGCCGCCGCCGTCGCCCGAGCGATCGAGGAGAATCCGAAGCAGGTCGGCCAGTATCGACAGGGGAAGGAGGCCGTCTTCGGATACCTCGTGGGTCAAGTGATGAGGGCGACAGGAGGGAAAGCGCCGCCGGATGTGGTCAACCGGTTGCTGAAGGACGCGCTCGGTAAGCCGGCAGGCCAGGACTGACCCGCCGGCACTGACCCGACGGGCCGATACGGCGATGACGCGGCGGGCGCGGGGGCGCTCGGCAATCCCAAGGCGCGGGCCCATCATACGATCGATCGTTCGTTCCGTGATCCGTTTCGCGGCCGCCGCTCTCGTCCTTTCCGCCACGCTTTTCTCCCTTGCGGGTGCGATGCCAACCGGTGCGGGGGGAGTCCCGCCGTCTCCGCTGGCCGCGCCGGCCCCGAAAATCGCGCCGGCTCCGGAGGCCGCGCGGACCCCGGCGGGTTTCCGCCTCGTCTATCAGGACGATTCGGCGCTCTTCTACGCGCCCTCCCAGGCGGCGGCGATCGAGATCTCCGGCAGCTCGAGCTTCCACCAGCTCGCTGACACAGCCAGGGCCACAGTCAGCCGTGTTTCGCGGGACCTCGCAGTTCCTGGCGGACCTGCTCTCAGGATCTTTCTCGTGCCAGCGAGAGCGATGAATCAGGGGAACATCTCGCTTCCAGCGCTGCCATCCTGGGCGGCCGGCGCCGCATTTGGCGAGACCGGAGAGATCGTCCTCATCGTCGGAAGGCCGGGGGCCTATCCGGACCGCGACCTGCCCGGAGTGCTCGCCCACGAGTGCGCACACGTCGTTCTCGGCCGCGCGCTGTCGCGCCGCGGCCAGCGGGCGCCGCGCTGGTTCGAGGAAGGCTTCGCCGTGCTCGAGGCGCGCCCGTGGGGCTGGGCCGACGCCCTGGCTCTGGCGACCGTCGTCCTGCCCTCGAGCCCTCCGGCGCTCTCCGACATGGACGCGGGATTTCGATCCGGGGAAAGCGAGGCGCGGGAAGCCTACTCGGTTTCCGTCTCGTTCATGGCTTTCCTCGAGAAACGCAGCGGACCGGATGCCGCGAGGCGCATCGTCCGGGAGATGAGCGACGGGGCGGGCTTCGACCAGGCGTTCCGGACCGTGACGGGGGCGAGCGTCGGCCGGATCGAGTCGGAGTGGAGGCGTGGCATCCAGATCCGTTACCGCTGGATCCCCTTGATCACCTCCTCCGGCGCGCTCTGGACCGGAATCCTTGTACTGCTCTTCTTCGCCGGTGCACGCCGCCGCGCGCGCCGGCGCGAGATGGAGCGGATCTGGGAGCGGAGCGGAGACACGTGCTAACATCCCGCCCCTGGCTCTCGCGGCGCAGGAAAAACCGGAGGCGCGGCGTCTGAGTTGATCCAGCTCGATCACGTCTGGAAGGTCTACGACGAGGATCGCCCCGCCGTGAGGGATGTCTCCCTGAAGGTCGAAAAGGGGGAGTTCATCTTCCTCACCGGCCCCTCCGGAGCGGGGAAGACGACTCTCCTGAGGCTGATCCTCCGCCAGGAGCTTCCGAGCCGAGGCGTCGTGATCGTGGACGGCCGCGACATCGCTGCTCTCCCCGCTCGTGAGGTTCCCGCCCTTCGCCGCCAGATCGGCGTCGTGTTTCAGGACTTCAAGCTCCTCCCGCGTCGCACGGTCTTCGAGAACGTCGGGCTGGCCGCGCGCATCTCGGGCCATCCGGAATCCGAGCAGAAGCTGCGGACCCTGCGCGTACTCAGGCGCGTCGGCCTCGGCAAGCTGCTCGATCATTATCCCCCCCAGCTCTCCGGAGGAGAGCAGCAACGGGTCGCGCTGGCGCGGGCCATCGTCAACGAGCCGGCCATCGTGCTCGCCGACGAGCCGACAGGCAATCTCGATCCGGATCTGTCGGTCGAGATGATCGAGCTTTTCCGGCAGATCAACCTGCGGGGAACGACCGTGATCGTCGCCTCGCACGATAGGGCGCTCATCGCGCTTTTCCCCCGCCGGGTCCTCGGCCTTCAGGCCGGCCGGCTGGTCTCCTCCGAGGGGGAGGGAAGACCGTTCGCCCGCGCCGTGGCGGAAGCCTCGCGCCGGCGCGCGGCGGGGGAAGCCGGGGAGGGCGGCGCGTGAGCGGTCTCTCGTCCTTCCGCTACTTCGCCCGCGAGGCGATCCGCGATCTGTGGGACCGCCGTTCGGTCACCCTCCTGTCGATGGCGACGATCTCCTCGTCGCTTTACCTGGTCGGTCTGTTCCTTCTCGTCGCCCGCGGCGTCGAACCGCTGCTCGGCCGCTGGGGCGACGAGCTTTCCGTGTCGGTCTTCCTGGGCGAGGGCACGAGCGCGCAGCAGACCGACGCGATCCGCAAGGGGATCGCCGCGAGCGACGCCGTCCGCTCGTTCGAGTACCTGGACCGAGCCGGGGCCCTCGCGCGTTTCCGGCGCGAATTCCCGGACCTGGCGGATCTCCCCGGGCTTCTGGAGGACAACCCCTTCCCCGCGTCCTTCGAGATCCGCCTCCGGCCCGGGAGCGGATCGCCGGAGCAGGTGGCCGCCTTCGCCGCCTCGTTCCGCCATCTCCCGGGCGTGGAGGACGTGCGCTTCGACGCCGTGTGGCTGCAGCGCCTCCGGTCGCTGCTGCGAGTCGCCTGGCTGGCCGGAGCTGCCGTCGGTACAGTGCTGCTGGGGGCGGCCGTGCTGACGATCTCGGCGGTGGTGCGCATGGGGGTCTACGAGCGGCGCGACGAGATCGAGATCCTCAGGCTCGTCGGGGCGAACCCGGGCTTCATCCGGGCGCCGTTTCTCATCGAAGGCGCGTTCCAGGGGCTCGCGGGGGCGCTGGCCGCGCTATGCGGCATCTCCGCGACCTACCTGCTCGTCTCCCGCTCGGCCATTCCGCTGTCGATCCCGCTTCTGGGCGAGCTGCTCGGTTCCTTCATCGGCCCCCTAGACGCCGCGTTTCTCGTCGCGACCGGCTCGGTTCTCGGCCTTGCCGGCTCGGCCATCGCCGGCGTGCGCGAGTGACAGGCCCCCCTCCTGCCCATCATGGGAGGGGAGACGCCATCCCCGATGCAAAAAGCTCGATTGCGATCTCCTTGACAAAGAAGGAATCGATC
>QHYA01000006.1 GCA_003223995.1 Acidobacteriota bacterium
ATCTGAGCGCTCGGCTCCGCGACTCCTTGAGGGATCATCACGGCGCGGCGGAACGGCCCCAGGCGGCACTCGTTCAGGCTCAGCCGGAAACCGTTGTTCGCCGTCGTGGGCCGCAAGCCGCTGATCGTGAGGAGGTTGCCCTGGGCCACCACCTCGACATTCTCGCGCCTCACGCCCGGGAGATCCACGCAGAGGAGGATCTCACTGTCGCTTTCATAGACGGACATGGGTGGCGTCCAGGGGTGGGCCGCTTCCGGAGTCGACACCTGCCCCAGCATGCCAAGAAGACGCTTCAACTGCTTCTCTACGTGCTCGGTGGGATCCTTCTCGGCCGGGATCGGTGCATAGACGGCTTCAGAGGGAGGAGCGTCCTGGCCCGTGATAACACGGTAGAACTGCTCCATCCGCCCGATCGTCTCGTCGATTCCCGCCATCGTGGCGCTGCTTTGCTGTGTTTCGATCATCGGCCATCTCCTCCTTCTGTTGCCCCTTGGTCTACCGGTCTTCGGATTCTCGGGGCTTCCGCGCGTGACCATACTCTCCTGGCCGACATGGCTCGGGAAGGGGCGCGGACACGGGTCCGCGCCCTTTCCTCCTCCCTCTGGCTCCTGCTAGTAAATCGTCACGACCGGCGGAAACGCATATTGCGCATAAGGGAAGGTCTGCGCGATACGCGCCGCCAGGAAGGGGTCCGCCCACACGGGACGCGAGTAGTGTTCGAGCTCGGGGCTCGTGTGGCTCAGACCGAGGTACGGGTTCCAGGCCGTCGCCGCAATGCCCGGAACGGCAGTCACCCCGGGAACCAGCATGGGGGAGGTCCCGATCTGACCGGTGGTATGAGACAGTCCGGGAACAAAGGTCTGGGTCAAGGGTTGGGTGATCGGTATCTGGCCGAACTGCGTGAAGGCCGGATAACCCGGGCCAAAACCAGGGTTCTGGACCAGCGGGTTGAGGCCCGCCTGGATGCCCGGGATCGCACCGGTGGTGTGCGACAAGCCATGAACCGAGACCCGTACCTGGTTCAGGGCGTCGATGCACTGATTCACCCGGTCGTTGAGAAGCTGCAGCTTGCGGATGTCCACTTTTGCAGTTTCCATCTCTCAGCCTCCTCTCGTCAATTGTTGCCGGATCTTGGCCTGAAGACAGCCACTTCATTTATAGAATTCGGAGGCGGTTGTGAACAATCAGGGAAAACCTGGAATCGGAATCGGGAAAACTACTGAAGGCCGATTCAGAGTTCGATGAGCCCGCACTTGATGGCATAGCGGACGAGGCCAGCCGTCTCGTGGATCTTCAGCTTGCCCTTGATGTGCATGCGGTGCGATTCGGCCGTCTTCGAGCTGATACCGAGGATGTCGGCGATCTCCTTCGTGGATTTTCCCTCGGCAACGAGCTGCAAGACCTCCCGCTCGCGAGGGGTCAGTGGATCCGTCGGCAGCTCGGTCTTCGAGAGATAGGCTTCCACGACGGCCCGGGAAACCGAGGGGCTGAGGTAAACCGCTCCCCGGCAGACCTCCGTGATCGCTCGGACCAGTTGCGCCGCAGCCTGGGACTTCAGGACGTAGCCGCTGAATCCGGCTTCCAGGGCGGCAAGAACGTACTGGTCCTCGGAGTGGACCGTGAGAGCCACCGTCCGCACGGTGGGGCAGGCATGGTGAATGCTCCGGCCGGCCTCGATACCGTTCAGCAGCGGCATCCCGAGATCGAGGATCGCGACGTCCGGTCCGAGATCGCGCGCCATGCGGCTGGCCTCATGACCGTCCGAGGCTTCGCCAACGACCTGAAACCCTTCCCGCTCGAGCAGGGCCGCCAGACCCTGCCGGACGACGGCATGATCGTCCGCGAGAAGGATCCGGCCGGTTATTGGCGCCTCCGCAGAGGAACGGCGACCTGAAGCTCCGTCCCGTGTCCGGGGGATGATCTGATTTGCAGCCGCCCGCCCAGGGCATCCAGCCGCTCCCGGATGCCCAGCAACCCCAGGCCCCCTTTCCGGCCCGGGCCGCTGAGAAGGCGATCGCAGTCGAAGCCGACCCCGTCGTCCCGGATCGAACAGCACAGTCTGCCTCTTCCGCGCCGGATCTGGATCCTTACCCGTCGAGCCCGCGCGTGGCGGATGGCATTTGTCAGCGCTTCATGGACGATCCGGTACATCGCCGTTTCGATGAGAGGGTCAAGCCTTCCCCCAGTGCTCCCCTTGATGGCGATGGGGACCCGGGCGCGCGCCGAGAATCCCGCGGCCAGGAACTCGATGGCCGGATCGAGGCCCAGATCGTCAAGAACCGTTGGCCGGAGCTCGTGCGAGAGCTGCCGCAGACGCTCCTCGACCTCACCGAGCAGGGTCTTCAATTGTTTCAATCGGTCGCGGCCCGACGCGGGAAGCTGCCTGCCGATCTCCTCCAGCGCGAGATGCCCGGCGGCTGTGATCTGTCCCGCCTCATCGTGCAGCAGGTGGGCAATGCGCTTCGCCTCTTCCTCCCTGGCATGAAGACACCTTGCGGAGAGAATGCGCAACTGGTTCCTGTGGACCCTCAGCCTCTCCGCCACCCGCTTGCGCCTCGTGATGTCGCGCAGCGTCCAGAGCAGGTGGATCCTCGAGGGTTCCAGGGAGGGGAGACTCCAGGCGTTTCCGATCTCTGCCGGAGACGAACAGTATCAAGGACTTGCCCGTCAGCTCGCGTTCTGGCAGCCGGAGCAAGGACGCGGCGGCGTGGTTTGCCTGCTGGATGGTGCCAGCGAGATCGGTTGCAAGAAAACCGTCCGGGGCGTGCTCGAAGAGCCTTCGGTAGTGGCCGTGCGCGCCGTCAGCCTTTCGATATTTCTCGGTGAGTTCCCGGTTTTGCTGCTGTAGTTCCTTCAGGGCGAGCCACAGCTCTTCCGGAGCCGCGGGGGGTCCGGTGGAGTCGATGCGGGGTTCGGGGTCTGCGGTCTGTGGATCCAGATTGAGCCAGAGGGTCTCGATTGACTGACGGTCCAGAGCAGGTTGCCCGAGAAGAGTCTCCTGCTTCACCTTCCAGCCTTCGTTGACCCCCCAGGGATGGACATTATAATAACGCCCCCATTCCCAACTCGCAACCTGATCAGGAGAGGCCAGAGGTGCCCGCAAGACGAGGCAGCGCGAAGGGGGCCGGGCGAGGCGCGCGGAAGAAGAGAGCGGCCGAGCCGGCATCGAGAGGACTGACCGCGACGCAGCTCGTCGCCGGTTCTCCTCCGACCAATCTCGAATCACTCCGGCGCGCTATCGAGGAGGACGGCGGCTCCGTGCTGGCCGTGTACCGTGACCCTCTCGGCGGAAACTGGCAGCTCCTCGCCGGTCTGCCGCTCGAGAAGGTCCAGCCCACTCCCTTCCAGCGCGACCTTTCGGAAACCCATGTCGCCCGCCTTTCGGACGTGATCGGTCGGCTCGACCGTTTCCTCGATCCGGTCATCGCGATCCGGACCGAGGAGGGGCTCTACTGGACGCCCAACGGCCACCACCGCTCCGCCGCTCTTCGGCAGATCGGCTGCCGGTCGATCGTCGCGCTCGTGCTTGCCGAGCCCGAGGTGGCTTACCGGATCCTGGCCCTGAATACCGAGAAGGCCCACAACCTCCGGGAAAAATCCCTCGAGGTCGTCCGGATGGCCCGATCCCTATCCGAGCAGGACCGCCGCGCCGAAAAGGACTACCTCCTGGAGTTCGAGGAGGCGGCCTTTCTCACCCTCGGGCTCTGTTACGAGAAGCGGGGAAAGTTCTCCGGTGGCGCCTACCATTCGCTGCTCCGGCGGGTGGATGATTTTGTCGAAGCCCCGCTGCCGAAGGCCCTCGAGATCCGCGAGGAGCGGGCCGCGCGGCTTCTGGAGCTCGACGACGCGGTCTCGGAGGCCGTCAATGCTCTGAAGGGGCGAGGATTCCAGAGCCCCTACCTCAGGGCGTTCGTCGTGGCGAGAGTGAACCCGCTTCGCTTCCAGCGGGGCGCCAAGGCCGACTTCGATACGACGATCGAGAAGATGACGGGTGCGGCGCGGCGGTTCGACGTGTCGAAGGTCAAGGCCGACCAGCTCGCTGTGGCCTCCGGCGCTCCGGAGGAGTAGATCGAGCGGAATAGCGACCGCACCAGGGTACAGCGTCGCGCAAACGGGAGGGCATCATGTCGGGTTCCTCGAAGGAAATGGACGCCAAGAAGGCCATCGACGTCCTCAATGGCATCCTCGAGCTGGAGCTGGCGGGGGTCGTCCGCTACACGCACTATTCGCTGATGATCTTCGGTCACGCTCGCATTCCGATCGTGAAGTGGATGCGCGAGCAGGCCGAGGAAGCGATCACGCACGCAATCGCGGCGGGCGAGCACATCACTTCCCTGGGCGGCCATCCTTCCTTGAAGATCGGCAAGCTGCTGGAGACGCACCGGCACGACATCAACCAGATCTTGCAGGAGGCCCTCGAGCACGAGCGGGAAGGGATCAAGCTCTATCGAGCGCTGCTGGAACTCGCCCAGGGAAGGAGCGTGCTTCTGGAAGACTACGCGCGGCAGATGATCTCCAGCGAGGAGATGCACCTGTCGGAAATCGAGAAGATGCTCCGCCCTCCGGGCAAACTCGAGCCGGCGAGGTAGATCTCCGGTCGTCCCGCGGGATCGCGAGCAGCTTCCGTTGGTCCGGAGTATGCTAGCTAGGAGCGGGGCGGGGGGACGGGGAAAAGCATGAGGTCTCATATCCGGCTGGGCCGCCTCTTCGGCATCGAGATCGGCCTTCACTATAGTTGGCTGATCATCGCGCTGCTGCTCACCCTCTCGCTGACCGCGCATTTCCAGGCCACCCACCCCTCTTGGGACCGCGGCCTGATCTGGACGCTGGCCGGCGTCACGGCCGTGCTCTTCTTCGCATCCATCGTTACGCACGAGCTGGCGCACGCGGCGGTGGCCCGTACGCGAGGGCTGCCGGTGAGATCCATCACGTTGTTCGCGCTCGGAGGCGTGGCCCGTATCGAGAGGGAAGCCACCGATCCGAAATCGGAGTTCTGGATCGGCGTCATCGGCCCGATCGCCAGTGCGATCATCGGCATTTGCTGCCTGGGACTCGCATTGGGCTTCGGCTGGAGAGGGTCCCTGTCGGCGGAGACGCCCCTTCTGGCCATGCTCGTCTGGCTGGGCTACATCAACATCATGCTGGCGGTTTTCAACATGACCCCGGGCTTTCCTCTGGACGGGGGGCGGGTCCTGAGGGCTTTCATCTGGTGGATGACCGGGGACGGGAATCGTTCGACGAGAATCGCGGCGCGCATCGGGCAGGCGGTGGGGATCGGATTCATCGTCCTCGGGGTGGTGCGCTACTTCGGCAACGCGGGGCTCGGAGGGCTGTGGATCGCCTTCATCGGCTGGTTCCTTCTGGAGGCGGCGCGGGAGAGCTACGCCCAGGTGGCGATCGCCGAGAGCCTCAGGGGGGTGCGAGCCGGCGACATCATGTCGCGCGACTATCCCACCGTGGACGGCCGATACAACCTCCAGACCTTTACCGATGATTTCCTGCTGCGCACGGGCCGGCGCTGCTTCGTCGTCGTCGAGGACGGGCGCATTCTGGGGCTGATCACACCTCAGGAGGTCACGGCCGTCGAACGGGCCCAGTGGCCCTACACCACCGTGTACGACGCGATGCGCCCGATCGAACGGCTCCGGACCATCACGCCGGAGACGCCTCTGGCGGAGGCTCTGGCGACGGTGGGAAGGGACGATGTGAACCAGCTTCCGGTGGTCTCGAACGGCCGGCTCGAGGGGATCATCTCGCGGGCCCACATCCTGAGCTTCCTTCAGACACGGGCGGACCTGAAGGTGTGAGCGTGCCCGCCCCCTGCGACTCTCGACTCTTCTCCTGCCCGAGCTCTTAGAAGAGGGTCACTCCTCGAACAGCTCGATGACCGGGCCGCTGAAACCGGGCAGGACTGTCCTCCCCGTCGAGCAGGTCGTCCGCCTTCAGCGTGCGGGGGGAGAGGAGGGAACGGTAGACGGCCACCTGCCGCGCGCCTCTCGCAGCCCTCGAGGCTCTCCGAGTCAGATCCAACCGGCGCGGCCAGCTCCTGTTCAGGAGCAGCCTGGGCCCTTGACCTCATCGTGCGCAGCATCCTGCGGAAGGAGGCTTCCACCGAAACCCTCGGGATCCGCTTCCTGACGCTCGATGAGCTCCTGGAGGTGGCGGAGCACCTTCTCCCTGCTGGACAGGCCATACCCGTAGATGGCCAGCGGCCCGATGAGCTTCAGATAGAAATGATTGGCGGCATCGTGCTGGGTGGAGCAGGGGCTTGGTTTGCGCGCGTGCCGCAGGAGAGCCTCACACGCCTCCGCGAACCTGGCAAGAAGCGGCTCCTCTCGCAGATCCTGCGGGATCTCAGGGAATCTTGCGATCAGCTCCTGAACCGTCATACCGTTCACCCTTGCCTCCTTCGCCTCGTCAGGGCTGCCCGCCCGCGCGATTGAACATACTCCGAAGATCGATCGCCGTAAACGGGCCGCGATTCTCTCGATTCCGCGCCCCATGCGCCCCTTGAAGAAGGGCACGACGGAGGCTGGCCGGGTCATGAAGGTGATGGCCTGCGAGCGATAGCGTCCTTCAGCAGCCACAGGGCCGCTGCAAGGAGCGCTGCGATCAGGAGCATTCCATTCGCTCGGTAGAATGGGCTGGACTGGGAGATGAGCCGGTCCGTCTCGAGCACGGCGCTCGCAAGAGCCGCACTCCACAGCCAGGCGAGGGGGTTGTCCCTCAGCACGAAACGGGCCAGCAGCACCGCCCCGCCAGCCACCAGAACCAGCGAGAAGGCCGCGAGCACGTACTCGGGCAGTCGCCGCGCTCCTGCCGGCAGAAAGGACAGTACAAGAAAGACGAACAGCAGAGCGCGTGTGAGCGCTCCGCGGAATGCCGTGCCGAGCACTCCGGCGATGATCCCGGCCAGGGCGGGCACGAAGAGTGCGGCCAGGACGCAGCCGGCCAGAGCGGAGAGCAACGGGGCCGCGGACCCCACCACGGAGGGAACCGCGACCCCGCCGATCAGCCTTCCCGAAGGGACGAGGTCTTCCGCGAGCTGCTTGACGGAGGGGAAGCCGAGAAGGAACCCGCAGGAAACGAAGGCCCCCACCAGTGCGTCCCGGCCGTAGAGGCGCCTGCTGGAGGACGAGAACATCGTCATCGCTCGCGGGTGGAGTCCTGCGGCCAGGCCGGCAGCCAGGGCTGCGCACCCGAAGAAGAGGAGCATCGCGACGAACGCGCCGATCGCGAAGATCGCCCAGTAGCTCGCCTCTGGGATCGAAGTGTCGTACCTCTCCCAGAAGGAGTCGACCGACGCTGCCGTGCGCACGAGGGCCGGCGCGGCAGCGGCCGCCCCAGCGAGGAGCGCGAACTTCCAGGGGATCTCGCCGCGGCGGATCCTGACCACGAGGAGGAAGATCGCCGCACCCGCCACGAGCGCCAGGTACGGCACCTTCAGCCACCTGAGGAGTTCCGTCAGGACGCTCTTCTGCTCCCTCCGGCGCTGCCAATCCTCGGGAATCTTCACTCCCCTCGTCCAGGATCCGACAGCCTTCCCTTGGATCACGACAATGTACCGGACCTTCGCCTCTCCCGCTCCCGCCAGGTCGTAGTCCCAGACCAGCGTGTGGTCACGCCGGGCCTTCTCGTCCTTCCGCGTCTGCTCCTTCAGCACGCCCGCCTTCGGGTCCTGGCCATGCTGCCGGAGGAAACCCTCGGCCAGGGCTCGGGCTTCCGCATCCTCCAGCGTCGCGCCGGGTGCGTCATCCGGAAGCTTCCTCTCGAAGCCCACCACTTCGCCGCTGGCGGGCTTGATGGAGACACGGAATTCCTCGATCTGTCCGGGCTTGAAGTAGCGGGCGCGCCAGAGCGGGGTGGGCATCCTGTCCCGGTAGAGGGCCTTGACCGCCTCCAGGCCTCCTGTCTGGAGAACGTACTGCGCGCCGATCGGATCCGTCCTGTCGAAGGGAATGACCGCGCTGCGATAGCCTGAGACATCGAAGCCGCAGCTTCTCAGGAACGTTTCCGCCGACTGGCGTGCCTTCTTGGGCGTCGTCGCAAAATCGGTCCAGTCGCCGAACTCCGGCAGCGGCACGAAACGCAGGGCGATCAGCCCCGCGCCGATCGCGACCGCCGCGGCGGAGCGCCGGCGGCTCAGAGGGGCATAGCCCGCGGGCGCGGGAGGCGGCGCGGCTTCCGCCGCGGGAGCCGGTTCGGCCGGCGGAGCGGTCCCTTCCTGCTCGTTCGTCCCCTCGGCCGGCAGGAAGCCTCCCTTCAGGAGGTAAGCGCCCAGCGCCCAGAGAAACAGGATCCCGAAAGCGCCTGCCGACAGTGCGCCCGAGACCTTGTAGTAGAGGTTGGCCGAGCGGATCAGGACGAACGCCGTGTAGAGAGCGTCCACGGAGAAGTGGCAGATCACCACCGCAACGATGCCGAAGCGCATCATGATCAACCCGAAGAGAATGCCGGCGAGGCCGACCTCCACCCCCCGGATCCAAAACGGCTGGTTCGGGTAGGCCGCGTGCCCGAAGCCCCAGATGACCGCCGCGAGGACGATGGCGGCGGCGCGGCTTCTGAGGAGACTCTCGAAGAACGGGATCGAGAACATGCGCGAGGTGAACTCCTCCGAGATCGCCGGGAACCATCCGAAGAACAGGACGTAGATCCATGGGAAGGCGGTCGAGAGCAGGTCGGAGTAGTTGACCTCTCGGGGCGCCCACGCCCCGAGGGCGTTGGCGATGATGTAGAAGACGTTCTCGTAGGCGAAGAAGAACAGCGTGGCTGTGATGCCGGCCAGCGATGCGATGAAGAACTCCTTCGTGCGGAGGGCGCGCAGTCTCAGGAGAGATCCGAGCGACAAGGCTTTCGGGAAGCGCTCGCGGTAGAGCGGCTCGGCAGCGGCCGCGATGAGCAGGATGACGGCTGCGACCAGGGCGCCCCGGGCGAGCGCCCCCAAGCTCCTTTCCAGGAAGAAGCCTCCCAGGGAAGTGGTCGTGTCGTAGGAGTAGAGATCCGACGGAATGCTGTTGAGCTGTGAGGCGGCCACGAGAACGAACGTCACGCCGGCGAGGAGAGAGGCCGGCTTCCAGCGGATGTCCCCCCGCCGCAGGCGGAGGACGATGACGACGATCATCGCGAGGAAGGTCAGAAGGAGCGCGACGAAGTCCACCAAGCCGGTCAGCTCGTTCTTCGATCGCAGGTGCTTGTAGTCCTTGGTCCAGGCATCGGGGATCTTGAGGTACTCCCGGTACCTGGCCACGCCGCCGCCCGCCACTCCGACCTCGATCCTGTAGTCGGCCCCCTTCACCTCGCTTCCCTTGAGTTTCCAGGTGAAGGAATGATCGGTTCGGTGGGGGCGCTTCTGGAACGACCCTTCGAGGAAGGTGAGCTGGTCCAGAGGGCGCGACATCGTCCCCGAGAGAAACTCCTCGGCCAGCCGCCGGGCCTCGCCAGGGGGCAGGTCGGGTCCGGGGGACTCCTCGGGAAGGAGGTGGCTCAGACCGACCGGCTCCCCCTTCGTGGTCAGCTCGACCTGGATCTCTTCCTTCTGGAGGGGCTTGAACCAGCGATGCTGCCAGCGCCAGAGCCGGATCGTGCTGTCGAGCAGCTTGCCGGACCCGGCCACGCCCAATTCGCGTTCCAGGAAAGTCTTTGCCTCCTCGTCGAAGTCGAACCTCGATGCGCGCCTGTACCCGGATACGTCGAGCCCCGCGCGGGAGGCGAAGGACTCGGCCAAGGGGAGAGATCCCTCCTTCGTCACGCGGAAATCGATGGAGGCTTCGGGAAAGGCGAGGAAGTAATACTTCACGCCGACCGTGAGCGACACGGCCGCGACCGCAGCGCAAATGACGATCAGGCGCCACTCCTTCCGGTCGAGCTTCTCGAGGCTCACTTGTTCTCCTTGACCCCTTCATTCGCGCGGATGCCGCGCTGGGCGGCTGCCGCGGGCGCGCGGGTGCCGGGATAGACCGCCGGTTTAGTCCTGCAACCTCACGCTGTCCACGAAGGTGCCTGTCTCGCCGAAGCAGCTCGTGGGAAGGCCTCGGTGCTCCGTGTAGTGAAGCACGACCCTTTTCCCGACGACCGACTCGATCTGGCGAGCGACGGTCTGGTCGCGCACGCTGAAGCTCCAGAGGGTCGGGGCGACCCCCGGAACGGTCGTCATCGCCAGCTCGCCCTCATAGGTCTTGCAGATCCATCCTTTGCGGGAGAACTTCTGCAGGATGCCGGCGCGCTCTCCGTCCGAATAGCTCCAGTGGAGCGCGAGGAAGAGGTAGAGGAAGAAGACGGCTGCGGGAAGGAGAATCAACCCCGCCACGAGCGCTCTGGTCCTGGCAGCCATCTCCGCTCGAAACCCTCTGGCCCGGAACGTGGCGTGTCCGCGGCCTGGCCGGTCGCCCGCCGCGTATTCCGCGGGATTATAAGCCGGGCGGGGCGTGTCGAGGACAGAAATCGGCGGGGGCGGGAGCTTCACGCCAGAAGGGAGAAAACAAGCAGGAACCTCTCGCCGGCCGCTGCGTAAGCTAAACTATGGCCCATCGCGGCCGGAAGAGAGGGGGCGGCGTCCCGGGATGCGACGAGCAACCAAGATCACGATCGGTTCGGGAGCGATCCTGCTGGCCGCGGCGGCCGCCGGAGCCGCTGCCTACAGGTGGAAGGCCAAAGGGACCCTCGTGCATACAGCCAGCGTGGGACAGAAGAACCTCGCCTCCATCGTCACGGCCAACGGGACCGTGCAGGCGAGGATCAAGGTTGACCTTTCGGCCAACATCATGGGACAGATTACCCGGCTGAACGTGAAGGAGGGGGAGGCCGTCCGCAAGGGGGACCTGCTCCTCGTGATCGATCAGGCCCGGTATGCCTCGGCGGTCGATGCCCGTCGCTCTGCATTCGAAGCGCTGGAAGCCGACCTGGCGCGGCAGCAGGAAGCCGCGGCGCAGGCCAAGCGAGATCTGGAGCGGGCCGAAGCGCAATTCCGGGAAGAGATCCTCCCCGCTGCAGAATATGACCGGATCCGGAGCCAATATGATCAGGCCGTTGCTGCGGTCCGCAGTGTCGAGCGCGAGGTCTCCCGAGCCCGCGCCGATCTCGCCTCGACCCGCGACGAGCTGGTGAAGACGGAGATCCGTTCTCCCATTGACGGGGTCGTGACGCGGCGCAACGTCGAGGAGGGAGAGATGGTCGTGACGGGAACGATGAACAACCCGGGCACGATCCTGATGACGATCTCGGACATGTCGACCATCGAAGCGGCGTTAGAGGTGGACCAGACCGATGTTCCGCAGTTGAAGATCGGCCAGTCCGCGCGCGTCCTGATCGACGCATTTCCCGACACGCCCTTTCCCGGGGTCGTCTCGGAGATCGCCAGCAGCCCGATCCAGGGAGCCTCGAAGCTGGGCGGGGCCGCGACCGGCACGGACTACGAAGTGAAGGTCACGTTGCTGTCCCACCCGGACCACATCCGGCCGGGGCTGACCGTCACCGCCGACATCACGACCGCGACGAAGAAAGGGGTGATGACGGTTCCGATCGGGGCTCTGGTCCTGCGTCAGCAGGACGATGCTTCCCGCCATCCGCCGCCATCGCGAGACCGATCGGCGGACGGCCAGCCCGAGTCTGTCGCCTCCAGGACTCGCGACGTGGAGGGCGTTTACGTTGTCGAGGGCGGCACGGTGAGATTCCAGCCGATCTCCACCGGTATCAAGGGGGAGCTGGACGTCGAGGTCGCCGGCGGGCTCAAGACGGGCGAGCAGGTGGTGACCGGGCCCTTCAAGGCTCTGCGCGAGCTGAAGCCTGGCTCCCGGATCATCGTGGACAATCGCGAGAACACGGAGCTCGAGATGTGATCGTCGTCGAAGTCGCCAGGGTCGCGCTCGCCTCCCTGCGGGACCACAGGCTCCGCACCTTCCTGAACCTTCTCGGTATCATCATCGCGGTGACGACCATCATCTCGGTGATCTCGGTGGTCTCGGGGCTGAACGCCTTCGCGGCCAACATCATCGGCCAGCTCGGTCCGAACACCTTCATCGTCACGAAGTTCGGCATCATCACCAGCCGCGAGCAGTTCCTCAAGGCCTCTCGCCGGAAGGACTATACAGATGAGGACGTCGAGGCGGTCCGCCGGCTGGACGACGGCCGGTACTTCACCGAGGTCGAGAACCGCGCGGGGCGCGCGGTGGCGGTCATCGGCTGGGACGTCAAGGATGAGCTGTTCCCCCACGTTGACCCGATCGGCCGCATGGTCCGCATCGAGGGCAAGCCGTTCCGAGTCGTGGGGCTGCTCGTGAGGCAGGGGAAAGTCTTCGGCCAGAGCCAGGACCAGGTCGTTGTGGTCCCGCTGAACGCCTACGAGAAGGCCTTCGGGAAGAACCGCACGGTGGACATCTTCGTGGAGGCCCCGGATTCCTCCTCCCGCGCGGCGGTGATGGATACCGTCCGGACCGTGCTGCGATCGCGACGCGACACCCGCTTCGACGCGCCGGATCCGTTCGACGTGGTCGACGCGGAGGCCCTGCAGGCGTTCTGGAAGAGCATCACCTTCTTCGCCTTCGCCCTGATGATCTGGATCTCCTCGGTGTCGCTGGTCGTCGGGGGGGTGGCGATCGCCAACACCATGTTCGCCTCCGTCGTCGAGAGGACGCGGGAGATCGGCATCCGCAAGGCCGTCGGGGCGCGCCGGCAGCATGTCCGATTGCAGTTCCTCATCGAGGCGGTCGTCCTGGCGTTTCTCGGCGGGGCGGGCGGCGTCGGGCTGGGCTGGGCGGCGGCCGCGGCCGTCGCCGCCTTCACGCCGTTTCCGGCCCGAGTCACCGCCGCGCTCGTGACCTGCGGCCTCGCTGTCGCGACGAATCTGCGCGCCAGGCTCTCCTCGGTCCGCGAGAACATCGGTTCGGCCTTCCGCGCGATCCGTGAGCAGAAGCTGCGCTCCTTTCTGACCTGCCTCGGGATCATCATCGGCGTGGGGACGGTCATCGTGATGGTCTCGCTGATCCAGGGATTCAACCAGCAGTTCATCCGGTCCTTCCAGTCCTTCGGAGCCACTCTCGTTCAGTTCCAGAGGACCGAGGAGCTTGGCCGGCCCCGGGAGGAGGAGCGGTTGTGGCCGGCGCTGACCATCGACGACGCGCGCGCGATCCAGCGCTCCGCCTGGGCGATCCGGTTCGTCTCGCCGGAGCGCTGGCAGTTCGATGGGGTCGACGTGCGCTGGCGCGGAGAACGCGCCAACAGCGCCGTCGTCGGGGGGGTCACGCATGCCTATCCGGACGCCAACAGCCACTTCGTTCAGTTCGGCCGCTTCTTCACCGAAGGAGAGGAGCTTCACGAAGCGGCCGTCGCCGTGGTGGGGACGGGGATCGTGGAGGCGCTCTTCCCCCACCTCGACCCCCTGGGGCGGGAGATGTCGATCAACGGGCGTCCCTTCCGGGTCATCGGAGTCTTCGAGAAGAAGGGGTCGTTCCTCGATCAGGGAGGAGCCGACCAGCAGATCGTCATCCCCATGGGGATCTTCGATCACATCTGGCCCGAGCGGCGAAAGGAGTACGGCTGCGTCATCGCCACTGTCCCGGTCAAGCCGGAGTGGATCAACCTGGCCGTCGAGCAGGGGACTCAGATCCTGCGCGAGCGGCGAGGGCTGCGCTTCGACCAGGCGAACAACTTCGCCATCCGCACCCCCGATCGCTACATTCGCATCTTCAAGCAGTTCACCGGAGGAATCACGGCCGCCATGATCGTCATCGCGGGAATCAGCCTGGTCATCGGAGGGGTGGGAGTGATGAACATCATGCTGATGAACGTCACGCAGAGGACCCGCGAGATCGGCATCCGCAAGGCGCTCGGCGCGCGGCGGCGCGACATCCTCCAGCAGTTCCTCACGGAAGCCGTCACGCTGTCTCTGGCCGGCGGTCTCGCGGGAGTGGCGTCGGGTCTTGCTCTCGCCCTGCTCGCAGGCCGCGTGAGCCCCTTCCCGGCGAGCTTCTCCCCGGGGGCCGTGGCAAGCGGCCTGCTCGTCGCGATGCTCGTCGGGCTGTTCTTTGGTACCTACCCGGCCTACCGGGCCGCGCGGCTCGATCCGATCGAGGCGCTCCGCTACGAGTGAGAGGGAGGGTCGTGAGAGGGCCAACCCGTTTCAGAAGCGCCAGGCCAGTCCCGCGTTGGCCGCGAATCCCTTCAACTGCAGGGCCGCTTTCCCGCTGACCTCAAAAGCGTTGGGGACATCCTCGACAGTTCCTTTGATCTTGCGGTACATCCCCTCCGCGAAGAAGTTCGTGCTCTTCGCATGACCCACTTCCAAACCAATGAGCCCGTAGTAGCCGACCTCGTTGCTGAGGTTGCCGACGTTGCTGTCCAGGAAATGGTAACTCCCCCCTGCGCCGAGGTACAGGTTGAGCGGCGCCCTGGGTGCGAGGTCCAGTCTCAGTCCGGCCTCGACGGGAATATCGCGTATCTTGAGGTTGAAGCCGGCCTGATCGTCGAAGCGGCCCTTTGAAAGGTCTCGATAGTAGGTGCCACGGAACTCGAGAGCAACCGGCGTCCTGTCGGGGGAACCGAGAGGGATCCCGAGCTTCAGGCCGCCGCCGCCGCCCCAGTCGAGATCTTTCGTGTTCCAGTAAGACCCGAACACGGCGATGTTGTCGGTCGCCCAGGCTGATCCGCTCGCGAGGAGCAGGGCCATCATCACCATCGTGATCTTCTTCATCGCGAACTTTCCATGTGCAGGACGAAAACTCGCTTTGCGGAGGGTAAATTGTTCCCCACCTGTACTCCTTCTTCTTGTAGTCTTTCTTCTTGCCTGCGGCGCAACTTGCCAGTATTGGGACGCAATTCCGACCCCTCATGAGGGTCCCAAGATCAATCCAGCAATGCGGATGCCAGGAGACCGAACGAGCGCAGACCGGAGGGATCGGCTGCTCTCGCAGAGCCAACCGCGCGAGGCCGGGCCGCATCAGTCGGGATCAATCCAGCGTCTTGCGATCCGGACTGATATCGATCCGCACGCGGTTTCGAATCAGAGGGCTTGCAGCCGTTCGAAGAACCGACGGTAGGGCAGGACGAGAACGTCTTCCAGCCGGTACTCCTCTGGGACCTCCGAGACGACGACTCGTGAGACCCCGGGATGCGCCTGCCCGAAGGATCGCAGACCCGTCAGGTCTGCGCTCGCGATCCTCCTCTTCGCCTTGATCTCGGCAGCCAGCCGCAGACTCCCGTGCCGCTCGATCACGAGATCCACCTCGGCGCCCTGGTTCGTCCGCCAGTAGAACATCCGGGCCTCACTGCCGCGGTAGTCCAGGAGTCGGAGACACTCCAGGACGATCCACTGTTCGAATAGCCGGCCGCGTGTCGAGGGGTCGGAAGGCGCGGTGAGGCGGCGATTCAGCGCGTTTGTCACTCCGGTGTCGAACAGATAGAAGCGCGGGTGGCCGACGAGCCGCGCGCGAGGGCTGCGTCGCCAGGGTTCGAGCCGGAAGCCGATGAGGGTGTCCTCGAGGATCTGGTAGTACTCCTGAACGGTCCGTGCCGCGAGAGAAGCGTCGCGCGCCACGGCCGCATAGTTGAGAATCTCGCCGCACTGGGAGGCCACGATGTCCAGGAAACGGGCAAACCCGCCCAGGTTGCGAACAAGGGCTTCGGCCTGGATCTCCTCACGCAGGTAGGTCTCGGAATAACTGCGCAGCAGTTCCAGCGCATCCTGTTCCGTGCCCGTCACAACGGCCGGCAGGCTTCCCAGCCGGAGCGTGCGATCGAGGTCGAACAGTTCGCCCTGCTCGATGTGGGTCAGCGGGTGAAGCCGTAGCGTAGTCGCGCGCCCGGCCAGCAGGTTGGTTCCGCGTCGCTTCAGCTTCCTGGCGCTCGATCCGGTCAGGATGAAACGGGCCGCGTGCCGCTCGATCAGCCCGTGAACCTCGTCAAGCAGTTCGGGGACCTTCTGGACCTCATCCACGAAGATAGTGGTCGCGCCCGTGCGGATCTTCGCCTCCGCCTCGAGGCGGAAAAGAGAAGGCTCCTTGGAGAACCTCAGGAATGCGTCATGCTGGAGAAGGTCAATGACCCACGACCGCTCTGGCAGGGTGTTGCGGACGAGAGTGCTCTTGCCGGTCTGCCGCGGACCGAGCAACAGGCAGGAACGCCGTCGGCGCAGGGCAAGAAGCCTCTTTAATAGCATATTGTTGCCGAAATGTACGGTATTTCAGCGTCATAATGCAAGGGGTTTCAACGTGTCCGAGCTGTCCTCAATCCAGCGTCTTGCGGAACCTGAAGGAGGCGAGAGAGACGAACAGCGCGCCGAAGGCGGCGAGGGCGACGGCATCGGGCCACAGAACCGCGATCCCGGACCCCCTCAGGAAGATCCCCCTGATGATGTCGTTGTAGTAGCGGAGCGGAATGGCGCGTGTCGCGTGCTGGATCGGCCCGGGCATGTTCTCGATGGGGAAGATCAGACCCGAGAGGTAGATCATCGGAACCATCAGGACGAAGACGGATGTCATCATCGCCTGCTGCTGGGTGCGCACAAGAGTGGACACGAGAAGGCCGAGGCCGAGCGTGTTCGCAAGGAAGAGCATCGTCAGGCACGCGAGAAGGGCAAAGGACCCGCGCAAGGGGACGCCGAAGACCCAGACCACGAGCAGGCTGACGAGGATGAGATCGACGAAACCGATGATGGCGAAGGGGAAGAGCTTGCCTGCGATGAGCTGCCAGGGGCGGACGGGGGTGACGCTGAGCTGCTCGAGCGTTCCGATCTCCTTCTCGCGGACCACAGCCATCGACGGAAGGATCATCGTCGTCAGCATGAGCACCAGGGCGAGGATCGCGGGGAGGTAGAACCAGCGGCTCTTCAGGTCCGGGTTGTAGAAGACCCTCGGGACCAGCTCGATACTCGGAACCGGGCCGGGCCGTGGCACCGGTTCGAGCCGCGTCAGCCCGGTCGGCTGCGCCTGCTCGACCTGCCGGACGAGTCTGGCCTGGAGCCGCTCCGCTCCGAACCCCGAAATGATGCCGCTCCGATGACCAGGGCGATCTGCGCGTCGCCCCGGACAAGCCAGGGGTCGATCTGCCGCACGGTCTCGGCGGCCCCGGCCAGACGGAAATACCCCGAAGCAACGAAGCGGTCTGCAAGCTCCCGGCTTTCCCGCGTGCGGTCCTGGTCGATCAGCAGAAGCGGGACGTTCTTCACGTCCGTGTTCGCTGCGAAGCCGAGCGCGAGCAGCTGCACGAGCGGGCCGATCACCAGCACGGGGATGATCTTCCGGTCCTGCCGGAGCTGCAGGAATTCCTTGACGATGATCCTCAGGAGAACGTTCATCCTTGGTGCTCCATCCGGCAAATACGGTTGCATTCGGGTGCCGGTCGCACTCAGTCCGCCTTCCGCGTGAGCCGGAACCACGCGAGGCCGAAGATCACCCCCGCATAGATCGTCAGGAAGAGCAGGTCGCGTCTGTAGGGGGCCAGGCTCGCCCCTTTCAGGATGATCCCCCGCAGGATGACGAGGAAGTAACGGGTGGGGAAAGCGTAGGTGAGCCACTGGAGCAGGCGCGGCATCGATCGGATCGGGAAGATGAACCCGGACAGGAAAATGGCCGGGAGGGTCGCGAAGACGCTGCCGACCTGGAAGGCGATGGCCTGGGAGTCGGCGAAGCTCGATATCAGCAGACCGAAGCCGAGCGCGCCGAAAAGATACAGCAGCGTGGTGGCGAAGAGATCGAGCAGAGGTCCTCTCACCTGCACCGCGAACAGCGCCCTCGCGACCAGCAGGATGATCCCCATGGCCACCAGAGCGATGCCCAGGTAGGGGAGGGTCTTTCCCAGAATCAGCTCCGCGGGCCGCAGCGACGTGACGCGAAGCTGCTCCATCGTGCCCCGCTCCTTCTCTCGCACCACCGACAGCGCCGTCGAGAGAACGGAGGTGAGCATCAGGATGAAGCCGATCAGCCCAGGCACCAGAAACTGCGTGGACTTGAGCTCGGGGTTGTACCAGGCACGCGGCTCGTAATCGATGACCCGGGAAGTGCGGAGCTGCTGATCCGGCAGGGCCTTCCGCAGGATGGCGGTGTTGGCGTCCGCCACGACGGCCGAAGAGGTGCCGAGCACCGTCGTGGCGGTGTTGGCGTCGGCGCCGTCGAGCAGCAGTTGCACCCGCGCTCGCCGTCCTTCGTCGAGGTCCCTGGCATAGTTCTCTGGGATCACCAGCACGGCTCTGGCGAGCCGGCGCTCGAGCACGCCGTCCAGGTTGGAGCCTGCGGGCAGATCGGCGGCACGATCGAAATAGGTGGAGTTGGTGAAGGAGGCGATCAGCTCGCGGCTGCCCGCGCTCCCGTCCCTATCCTGGACGGCCAGGGCCACGTGCCTCACGTCGAAGTTCAGCGCGTAGCCATAGAGCAGGAGCATGGCCGCGGGAATCCCGAGAAGCAGCGCGAGGGTCAGGGGATCGCGCGAGGCCTGGCGCATCTCTTTCAGGGCAACGGCCAGGACCTTCCTCATGGCACGCCCCTCTGGACGCGGCTGCCTGCTTTCTCTGTCGGTTTCTGTTCTCCGCGAGTGCGCGAAGCCTCCTCCGTTTCGATCGTGTGAATGAACACGTCCTCCAGAGACGGGACGATCGGCTCCACGCGCGCGGGGACGTTGCCGGACCTCTGGAGAAGCTCCAGGGCCCGCCTCTGCCCCGTGCCGGCGTCCGGAACGACCAGATGCAGGCGGCTGCCGAAAAGCGATGCCTCGAGCACGTCTTCGTGGCGCTCGAAGAGATCGAGGGCCTCGAACAACCGGGGGCAGCTCACTTCGATCACGGCGCGCCCGGCGAAGACCTGCTTGAGCTGGCTGACAGTCCCCATGGAGATCAGACGGCCGGCATGCATGAGCGCGATCCGCCGGCAGTGTTCGGCTTCATCAAGGTAGTGTGTCGTGACGATGATCGTGACCCCTTCCTCGGCCATCTTGTCGATGAGGTTCCAGAAGCTCCTGCGGGAGATCGGATCGACGCCTCCGGTCGGCTCGTCGAGGAAAAGGACCTTCGGCCGGTGCAGAACCGCGCAGGCAAGCGCCAGTCGCTGCTTCCAACCTCCCGGCAGGCTCCGGGTCATCAGGTCCTCCTTCCCTTCGAGCCCCGCCTGGCTCACGGCCCAGGCCTGGCGTTGATCGAGGATCACGCCCCTCAGGCCATAGACACCGCCAAAGAAACGCAGGTTCTGCCTCACGGTCAGGTCTTCGTAGAGGCTGAAGCGTTGCGTCATGTAGCCGATGCGCCGCTTGACCTCCTCCGGGTCACGAGCCACGTCCACCCCTTCCACAAGCGCCGTTCCCCCGCTGGGCGCGAGCAGGCCGCAGATCATCCTGATGACCGTGGACTTGCCGGCGCCGTTGCTTCCGAGAAGGCCGAAGACCTCTCCCTCCTCGACCGCGATGGTGAGATCGTCGACGGCTTTGAAAGCGCCGAACGATTTGGAGAGATGTCGCGTCTCGACAGCAGCCATTCTTACTTCTCCCGCGACTGCTCCGGCCGCAGCGGCTCTTCTCGTGCGCCCCGGCATTCCGTCCGTGCTGCGGTGGCGGGAGGCCCCTCCGCTCCTCCCGTCGCCCTTTTCAAGTTCGCAAGGGCGACCTGGATCTGGACGAGGGACTGGGTTCGGTCGAGTCCGGCCCGCAGCAAAGCAGCTTCGGCGTCGAGCAGCTCGGAGGACGGGATCAATCCTTCGTGATACCGGTCCTGGGCCACCCGGCGGTTCTCCTGGGCCGCCACCAGGCTCCGTCCGGCGACCTCCAGCGCCGCCGCTGCCGTTCGCAGCTCCAGGACCCGCGAGGTCACTTCGAGCTGGATCCGGCGTTCCAGGTCCACGAGCGCCTGCCGCGCAGAGTCGGCTTGCGCTCGGGCCTGCGCGGCTTCCGCAGCCACGCGGCCTCCGTCGAAGAGGATCAGAGAAAGGCTCACTCCGGCGTCCCAGGTGCCTCTCCAGGTCGCTTCCGGAGGGAGGATCCTGCGGTTGGGGTTTGCGTAGTCGTAGCCGGCGGAGAAGCCAAACTGGGGACGTAGGCCCGCGCGTTGCGCTCGCGCTCGGGCTTCGGCTGCCTCGACGCGGGCAGCGAGTGCGGCCCGCTCCGGCCGGACTTGCAGGGCCTCGGCGACCAGACCCGGCGTCTCCTTGGATGGGATCGCAGGCTGACCGAGCGGCTCGGTCGGTTCAACGAACGATCCCTCGGGCAGCCCCAGCAGCCGCACCAGGTTGGCATTTTCGACATCCGCGGCCGTGGCGGCCCGCAGGCGTGACAGTTCAGCCCTGTCTCTGTCCACCTGGACGGCCAGGACCTCGTTGCGGGCCGCCATGCCGGCCTGCTCCCGGTCTCGTGATTCCTTCAGATGCGCCTCGTAGGAAGCGATCGCCTCGCGCAGCGTCTTCTCGTCCTCCCGCGCCGAGACGAGCGACCAGTAGGCGAGGGCCGTCTCCAGATCGAGGTCGGCGCCGGCCGCTCGGGTGTCGTTCTCCGCCGCCCTCAGATCCTGTTTGGAGGCCGCGATCGAGTTGGTCACTCGCCCTCCGGTATAGATCGGCAGGCTGACGGCCAGCCGAGAGCGGTAGTTGTCGGGCAGGTTCGGAAAGATCGTCCGTATCCCGTCGCCCGGGATGGGGATGGTCAGTTCCGGGACATTCGAGTTGCGCGTGTAGCCTGCTGTCAGGTCCACCTCTGGCACTCGGTGGGCATTCGCCTCGCGCAGGGCGGCGCTGGCGGCGAATTCGAGGGCCAGGACCTGCCCTACCCTCGGGGTATCTGTTTACCGGGTTTTTCATTAAGTGGTCGGCCCAAGTCCCGGCGGAACGATGGGTTCAGCCGTTCGTAGCATC
>QHYA01000007.1:0-2561 GCA_003223995.1 Acidobacteriota bacterium
CCGGCGAAGGACCGCGATGCGAACAGGCGGCTCTCGACGTGGTAGTCGTACACGTCGTAGAAGCGGAACCCCCGGGCGAAGCCGCGGGAGGCGGTCATCAGGGGGTTTCCGACGAAAGCCTGGCAGTCGTACCCGGCCTTCGAAAGGCGCTCGGCCAGGGTCTCCACTTCTCCCTGGACGACCCCGTCGAACTCCACGAGGCCGTGCTCGCGCGGATACAGCGACGTCCAGACGGAGACAACGGAAGGCAGCGTCCACGGGGAGGGGGCCGCGGCCTCTTCGAACAGCACGCCCCGGGAGGCCAGCCGGTCGAGGTTCGGAGTGAGTCCCTTTGGACCTCCGTAGCAGCCGAGCGCGTCCGCGCGGAGCGTGTCGCACAGGATCAACAAGATGTTGGGTCTTCGCTCCGCGGGGATCTTCCCGGCGCCGGGGGAATCGCCCGCCAGAGCGGGGTGTCGGAGCGCCCCCCAGAGCAACGCGCATGCGAGGACGGCGACCGCGACCAGCACGAGACGCCGGAGATGAAGAAGAACGCCGAGTGCGCGCTCGACGCGTCCTCCGGAACCGCGGGAGCAACGCCGTGCCGTCCACCACCCGGACACCACAGCGAGGGTCGTGCAGAGCAGAAGGAGTCCCGGCCCGATCGGCACTGGCGCCTTCCAGAACCACGAGCCCGCGAGAGAGACGAGAAGGCATTCGGTGACGGCTCCCGCCGCGAACCCGGCGAGCAGAGGGCGGGGGCTTCCGGCTGCCGAGGGCCAGCCGCGGGAGGCTCCAAAGCGCGCGAAGATTCCCGCGAACAAGAAGAGGACCGCGAAGAGCGCCGCGTAGAGCAGCCCGCCGTAGAGCAGGAGCGGCCCCGTGCGGCGGACCACTGAGGGCTCGCTGATCCCGAACGTGCGCAGCGCCGTTTCCGCAGCGCCGAACGCAGCGCCCGTCAGCAGGCCGGCGGCCGCGAGGCGGAGCGGACGCGCCACGCGGGCGGGTGAGGGGTTCATCGGCTCATTTCGGCTCGACGACCTCGAGGACCTGTTCCGCGCCGAGGTCTTCGCGCACGAGCTTCGAGCCCCTGCCCTGCCTTCACTGGACCTGCGACTTGGTTGGGGTTTCGATTGTCGCTCTTTCTTCTTCCCTTTCCATTCGTAGATGATAATCTACAAATAGAGGCCCCCGGCTGTTGGGTCCGGCATTGTCGAAGCGGGTTGCGGGTTCGCCGTCAGAGCTGACTGGGCGGCGGAGTCTAGGACGCCTCATCAAGCAGACGATGATATTGAGGACGACGCGATCGGACTGAGGTGAGCGACAAGAAGCGGGCTAGTGATGCGGCCCACCACGGCCCGGCAATAGAGTGGCTAAACTACCACCACCTCTTTTATTTCTGGACGGCAGCGCGTGAGGGTAGTATTACCCGTGCCTGCGCGCAGCTCCGGTTAGCCCAGCCCACCATCAGCGCCCAGATCCGCTCCCTGGAAAACGCTCTCGGTGAGAGACTTTTCATCCGCTCAGGACGCAAGTTGATCCTTACAGAAGCCGGTATCACGGTGTTTCGATATGCAAACGAAATTTTCCCCCTAGGCCGCGATCTGCTGGACGCCCTCAAGGGGCAAGCGACGCGTCGTCCCGCGCCGTTTCTCATCGGCGTGACCGACGGGGTGCCGAAGCTGATTGCCTACAAGCTCATCGAGGCGGCACTGGAACTGCCTGAGCCTCCACGGATCGTCTGCTACGAGGACGCGATGGACAGGCTGCTTGCCGAGCTGGCGTTGCACAGGCTGGACATCGTGCTTGCTGATGCGCCGTTGGCTGGGCAGGCCAGGATTCGTGCCTTCAGCCACCCGATGTTCGAGTGCGGCACGTCGATCCTAGCGAGCGCGAAGCTGGCTGCCCGATACCGGCGCGGGTTCCCGCGATCTCTCGATGGCGCACCTTTTCTCCTGCCCTCCGAGGGGGTGGATCTCCGCAGGTCTCTGAACCACTGGTTCGATGCGGAGAAGATCCGGCCCCTGATGGTTGGAGAATTCGAGGACAGCGCGCTACTGAAGGCGTTTGGCCGCGAGGGGGCGGGTTTGTTCTGCGTACCCTCAGTTATCGAGGCCGACGTGCGGCGGCAGTACAAAGTGGCGCTCGTCAGACACCTGAAATCGCTTCGGCAGCAATTCTACGTGATCTCGGGGGAGAAGAAGATCAAACATCCGGCCGTCAGGGCGATCACACAAGCGGCGCGAGAGAAATTTCTCTCTTGAAGCAAGAAAGACTGCACCGAGCGGGTCTTGAGGCTCTTCCCGTTCAGCGAGCTGGACGGTTGATCACTCTGATATTCGCGGATCGGGCCGAAGGCCCGCAGTCATGGTCGGCAGAACAAGGGGCGACCGGAGGCCGGGTCGGAGTCAACGATTTCCGACCCGGCTGCCGTCGTGATCAGAATGCTGGCTGGATGTCGTTGTCCGCACAGATCCGCCGTGCTTCGGAGATCAGTACGTTCGGGTTCTCGCTGACGCGCACGAAGAGGGACGTCGTGGTGCTGTGGATCACCGGCGACGCTCCGGGCAGGATCGCATCGG
>QHYA01000007.1:2623-18697 GCA_003223995.1 Acidobacteriota bacterium
GGAAATAGATAATGTGAGCACAATCAATCGATTTATTAGATGTGTCGTTCCCTCCTCTCCATGAAACGGCGGCGATCAACGAGCAGCACCTCGAGGTGCGCCTGAAGAGCCTCGCTGAGCCCGTGCTGTCAGGACCAGCACCTTGTAATGCCCCACCATCTCGTCGGGGCTGTAGTTCTCCTCGAGGAACTTCGCCAGAGGCGGGAAGTCGGCGATCTGCCGCGGGGTCGGCGCGACGTCGAGCTGTGGCTGCCCCTGGTCCTCGGCGACGACGATGATGCGGGGCGGATCTTGCCGCAGGCGGGCGAGGATCTCCTCGCGGTCCTTGCCCCCCCGGCCGTACCGGGGGTCCAGCGCCGCAGTCGTCTCGGAGAAGCGGGTGGCCGAGCGCCTGTTCGCGAGGAACAGCACCAGGGAGCCATGCCCGAGAATCTGGACCCTCTCGTCGGGTCGCGTCCTTTCAACCAGCATGTCCGCGAGCATCCGGTCGTCCCGGAAGAAGAATCTCCAGAGCTTGAAGCGGCGCGATTCGTGGTAGGCGCGCAGGGTTTGCCGACCGAGAAAGAAGGAGATGTCCTGGGTCTTCAGGTTCGCGGCGACCATCGAAATGACCCCGAGGCAGAGGAGAGACATGCCGGCAGCGCGCACCGCGGGGCGGCGCCGGAAGCGAGCGACAATGGGTCCCGCGAGGCCGGCGAGCGCCAGTCCGATGGTTAGCGCCTCCGGAAGGACAAGGATCTGATAGTGGTAGGAGAAGAGGTGCCGTCCGGAGATGACCATGGCGACGGAGCCTGCTCCCAGCGCTCCGACCAGTACCATGCGCCGTTTCCGCTCCCCCTGTGGTCCGAAGATCCCGCGAAGGGACGCGCGGAGGTTTGCAGGCCCGGTGCGCGACACCAGAAAGAGCAGCAGCAGGAATCCCGCCCCGAGGGATATGACGACTCGGCTGTCATACCAGAAGTTCGCGATGACCTCCTTCCAGACGTTGCCGAGATAGGCGGCGTTGATGGAGGTCATGTGCTCGTAGAAGGTCCCCAGCGCCCCGAGCGACCAGAGCCATGCGAGCATGGAGGCCGGGAGAAGGGTGAAGCCCGCGGCGAAGCAGGCGGCGGTTTTCAGAGACGCGGCGAGCGGACGGCCGGACCGATGCTCGAGCCCGTCGAAGAGAATGGTGACCGCCGCCCCCAGGATAGGGAACACGATGGCGTTCGGCTTCAGACAGCAGCAGGCCCCGCTTAGGAGTCCAGCCGCGACCGCGGTCCGCGGCCGGCTCGTGCCTGCCGGGCAGAGGAACAGGGCGAGGATCGCCGCATAGGGAAGGGTCAGGAAGGTCTCGACCTCGGCCCGATGATAGAAGGGGGCCTCGGCACCGCTCAGGAAAAGCCCGGAGAGGATACCCGTGACGAAGCCCGCGGTGAGGCCCCCGAACCGGCGCCCGACGCGCCACGCGGCCCAGGCTGTTGCCGCGATCCAGACCCACTCGAAGACGTGAATCCCCCACATCGTCCGGCCGAACAGGAGGAGGGGGACGGCGTAAAGGAAGAAGATCCCAGGCGGCTTCTGGTCGGTGAAATCGACGTACGGCGTCTGACCGTCCAGCAGCGCCGCCGTGTTGTAGGCGAAGATCCCCTGGTCGCGCGCCAGGGGGTAGAAGAGAACGGGCACGCAGATGAGCAACGTGGTCCCGACGACGAGGAGGTCCGGAAGGAGCCGGAAGGGACGCTGCGGTCCGGGCTCCGATTTTGACGATGTCATAGGCTCGGCAGCGGCATCCCGCCGGGGGAACTGGCTCGAGGAGGCGAGGGGAGCCATGAGAAGGATGATAAGAAATCTCATCCCTGTGACGCGAGCCTCGACCTGCGCATCCGGCACTGGCAAGGTTCGGATAGTCCCATCGACGGGCTGATTGCTATAGAGTTGAGGGCAGGGCAGCCTGATGGTGTCAAGCAGCGCACCCAGTCCGGGGCCTGGAGGATCCCAGGAGCGACGCGCCCATCCCCGCGTACCCTTGAGGCTTCCTATCCTGGCGTCCTACGAGCAGCAATCATTCCTGCTTCAGCCTCTGGACATCAGCCTGGGAGGCGTCGGTTGCAGGAGCGACCGGCGCCTTCCGTTGATGAAACACGTGACCGTCAGTGTCGAGATCAGCGGGGGACATCGAGAACCTCCGCCCGTGCCTCTCGGCCTCGATGCGGTCGTGGCTCGATGCGAACCGGCTGGCGCCGGGTTTGCCGTCTGGCACCTTGGGCTTTACTTCGTGTACTCGAGGTCGAGCGAGGTGTCGCGGAACCGGCTGGCGCATTTCATTGGCCGATCGCCCACCTCGCCCCCCACAGGAAACGTCCCGAAGGCTGAACCATGAAAGCGCGCCGCGCCGAGTGTGGCCTCTTCTACTGACAAAGGAGGATCTTGGCCTCCCAGGGATTGTGCGTGACGGTGAGCGTCTGGTTGGCACCCGAGCCCGTCAACTTGTTCCTCTGGTCCGAGGAATCGAAGAGGTTCGTGACCGAGCTGCAGTTGATCCCCTTGGAGCCGATGGGTAGCTTCTGCTGGCGGTCCGCGATCGAGGAAATGTTCAACGCCGTGATGATCTTGTCCGATCCCTGGACGCGGCCGAACGACAGGTAGGAAGGATTGTTGGTGAGCCACGTGAAGCTGCCGTGGGTCAGCGAGGAATGGCTCTTGCGAATCTGGACCAGGTTCTTGAACCACTGATGGAACTGCTCGTCCTGACCGGGCTGGAAGAGGGCCCCGGGCTGGCTGTAGTCCATCGCGTACTCGTTGCCGCTGTAAACGAAGGGGATCCGATCGACGCTGAAGAGGAATGACAGCGCGAGCTTGAGCCGAGCCTTTCCGTTGCCGTCGGGGACGGCCGCCAGGAACGTGTCCGATTCGTAGTTGTCCACGGAGGCGGACAGAGCCTTGGGGTCCTCGAACTGCGCGTTCTTGCTGTCGTGATTGAACACGAGGAGCTGGGTGTTCTGCGACTTGGCGAAGACGTTCTTGATGTCGGAGATCATCGCGAAGTCATAGATCCCGTTCATGCGGATGCGGCTGGAGGAGGCGGAGTTGACGTAGTCGGGGTCGGGAAGCTGCCAGCTATAGAGCGGCCCGAGCCAGATCATCTCTCCGAAATGATCGAAGTCGGGGCGGAACCGGTTGACGTCCTTCCGGAACTGGTTCAGCGAGTAGCTCCAGAAATCGGAATAGAAGTTCTGGACCGAATCGTACCGCAGGCCGTCCGCGCCGTACTCCTCCGGGAGCCAGATCATCACCCTGTCGAGGAAGTGTCCGTAGACTTCGCTGCGCGTCTCGCGCCCTTTGAGATGGTTGTTGATGGGCATCCCATAGGAGTTGTCCACGGGGCCGTAGGCGGTCATGTCCGGCGAGTCGCCGATGTTCTCGGTTCCCCAGGGGCGGAAGTAATCCACGTAGGAGAGCTGCTCGGTATTCCAGGGGTTCTCCTGCCCCGACATCCCGATCGGCAGGTCGATGATCAGGCGCATCGCGGGACTGCCTGAATGGAGCGAGTCCACGACGGATTTGAGCTGGGCCTTCGTGCCGAGGTTCCGGTCCACGTCCTGCCAGTCGGTGACCCGGTAGCCGGAGGCGAGGTACTGGAAGAACGGTTCGCGGTCGTTTGCGAAAGGGGGGTAGAGAAGGATCGTGTTCAACCCGAGGCTGCGGAGGTAGTCGAGGTGATCGAGCACGCCCTGGAGGTCCCCGCCGCGGTAGCCCCCCGAGTAGCTGGGATTGGGCAGGTTGAACTCCTGGATCATGTAGTCGTTGCCGGGGTCCGCGTCGTCGAACTTGTCCTCGATGAGCACGTACACCATCGTCTCGTCCCAGGGGAACTGGGGCCCCTCGGTGGTGGCGCAGATCCCGTCGCCGTCCGCGTCGTTGGAGGGATCGAGGAGACAGGTGTCGCAGGCGTCCCCGATGAAATCGTGGTCCGAGTCCGCCAGCCCGATGTTGGCGGTCGAAGGGCAGTTGTCGTCGAGGTCGGCCACCCCATCCCCGTCGGAATCGGCGTACCCCGCCGGGCAGGCCGAGGCCGGGAAATGCTCGATCCCCTGGCTGTCGGCGCCGTTGCTGCTCTCGCCGCATGAGTTCAGGCCCGAGACGAGGTAGTAGAAGAGCTGACCGGGCGCGGGGATCGAGGAATCGACCGCTGCCGTCGCCGGCGTGGCGGCCACGAAGCAGGTCTCATTGTAAGACCAAGGCTGTCCCGGGTCCCGATGCCCCCGATAGACGCTGGAGACGTGTCCCTGGGCTCCCTGCGCCCAGGTGATGGCTGTCGCGCTATTTCCCTGAAGACGGACCGATGCCCCGACCGGCGAGGCGGCAGCCGAGACACCCGGCTTCAGAGGCGCGCAGTCGCAGGAGTCGCCGGATTTGTCCAGGTCCGAATCGGCCTGGTCGGCGTTGGGGACGAGAGGGCAGTTGTCGGTGCTATCGGCCACGCCGTCGCCATCCGTGTCGGGATCGAAGGGGGAAGCGGCTCGCGAGTGAGAAACGGAGAGGAAAAGCAGCATGACAAGCAGGAGGGCCCCCGGAAGGGGCCAACGATCGAGATGCTCTCCGATCTTCCCGGCCACCACTTCCTCCGAATGACAAGGATGGGCTGCCCGCCGCGATCCCGAGGCAATCTCGGACGGCACGGCCAGATGCGGGATGACGGCAGCTTACAGTCCGGGGGGAGAAGAACGCAAGCCAACGTATTGCGCGCATTGCGCGCGGCCGGCAGCGCTCAGATTGGACTGAGCTGATCGGTCACATTGAATCAATCCTGAGAACGGCGAGTCCGTTACGGATCTCGCTCCGTCCAATATCCCGTAGGGTTGCTTTTCAAATGATTCGACAGGGGTGGTGGCGTCAGGGGCAGCCCCCGAACGTTCCTCTTCACTGCGACGGGCACGGCGGCGGACGACCTCTCGACTGATGGCGGCAACGGCGAAGTGGACGTGAACTGTACGTTCCTATTCACGGGCGGCCACTACGCGGTCGTCGACATCGGGTCGAAATCCGGCGGTCTCCCGCCCAGTGCGCAGACCGGCGGGCCAGCAGGCGGGTTCACGATCACCGATATCGTCACGGGGCCGGGCACCTTCGGCCTCGATTGCAGAAGCGCAAATGGCAAAGACCACGTCCAAAACGTCACCCTCACCGCAGTCCCGATCGATGCTGTGCACACGCAATAGCTTGGCCAGCATCCCGAACTTCAAGCGGGCGGCTCGATCTCAAGCCGCCCGCTTCGCGTTTGACGCCAGGATACCGAAGCCGGCCAGTGGAGGCCCCCACGGGGCTCATCCGGCGCATTTCTATCCATTCAGATAGTGGGCGGGGAGCCGGGGTCATTGTAATCCTGTGCACGAAAGTCCGACCGCAGGGCCTCACGCCTTCCCGGACTCGCGGAGGAAACGAACATGACCGACCGGCTGATACGTCCCGCTCCCGTCTTTGCCGCCCTCGCGGCTCTGCTCTCTTGCCTTCTCGCCGGTGTCGCGGCAGCCGCCACGCCTCCGGGCCTGATGACGGCTCCGGCCCGGGGAAGTACACGTCCCTCTCGAACGTCTTTCGGGACTACGGCGACGTCTGGATGGAGATCACCGTGGGCGGCGAGGCGCTTCCCCCCGCGTGAAGATCCAGTCGTCCGCCTACGCGTTGAACGCCTCGAACCTCAATGGAAAGGCGGCGAGCAGTTTCCTGGATACCTCATCGATGGCGCAAACAAGATCCGGCGCGCTCACGTGCAACGCGCCGGCTCGACGGAATTCGGAGTGACGGGCTTTGGAATCGGGGGAGGCGGGTATTTTCGGGGCTTCGATTCGCGGACTTGACGACCCTCGTTTGGGACCCGGAGAGGTCGGTGGGGACGTACAACCTCTACCGCGACCTTCTGTCCGTCCTCCCCGGTTCCTTCGGAGAGTGCCTCCAGTCTTCCATCACGGGAGAGACCGCGACCGAGCTCGATACCCCCCCGACCGGGCAGGGATGGTTCTATCTGATCACGGCGAAGAACCGCCTCGGAGAGGAAGGGACCGGGACCGAGCGCAGCGGCGCGCAGCGCCCCAACTCCTCACCCTGTCCATGAGACAACTGAACCATCATCGAAATGGGGGCGGCCAAAGATGGTCGGATAGAGAATCTCCGCAAGGATCTCCAAGCTATCCACGAGCCTGGGCCCCGGGCGGCTGAAGTGCGCGATGCCGTCAACGACGTAAACCTGTTGGCTCCGCACGGCGAGCAGGTCCCGCCAACCGGCACGAGCCTGGAGGATGGGGAGGTCACGGAGCGTGCGTTTCACCGGGTAGCCGCAGCAGGCCAGAACGAGGATCTCGGGAGCCGCCTCGAGGACGCTTTCCCAGGTGATGCGAACGGAGTCCTGGCCCTTGCGACCCAGCAACTCGTCGCCTCCGGCGATTTCGACGAGCTCCGGATTCCAGTGGCCTGAACAATACGGAGGATCGATCCACTCCAGAAGGACGCACCGCGGCCTGCGAACAGCCCTTTCAACGGCGGACCTGACCGCTTCGACCCGTTCCGCCAATGACCTTACGACCCCAAGGCCGCGACTCTCATGGCCGAGTATTCTTCCGACACGGGATCACATCCGGTTGGAGTCTCCGAAGCAGCTCTTCGTCCATCGTGTAGAGCGTGCCTCGCTCGACAAGACTCCGGCTGACCCAGTCGTCAACCTGGGCGCTCGGAAGAGCGCCCCCGTGGATCTCACACCGTGTTACGCGAGGCTTGTCGTTTGCCTGTTCGGGGTAATCGCACTCGTGCGAGACGCCCACGAGCCGGTCCATCTGCCCGAGCGCTCCGACGATCTCTGTTGCGGCGGGCAAGAGGGAGACGATCCGCATTCGCCCTCGATCTACAGGGGTACGCAGCGGGTCCTGGAATGGCGCGAACCGACCCGCAGACGTTCCGCCCCGTGCGCGGGTGGAACGACGCTCTATCGGAGGTTGGCAGGGGCCTTCTCTACCAGCGTCCGCCTCCTCCCCCTCTCCGAGGGCCACCGCGCTTATCGCCGCCGCCGCCACCACCACCGAAGCCGCCCCGCCCCCTGCCGCCCCCTTCCTCCCTGGGGCGTGCCTCGTTGACCGTCAGCGCCCGGCCCTCGACCTCCTTGCCGTTGAGAGCGGCGATGGCCGCTCGCGCTTCCTGATCGTTGCTCATTTCCACGAAGCCGAACCCTTTGGAACGCCCCGTGTCACGATCCGTGATCACCTTGGCTGAGTCCACGGTGCCGTGAGCGGCGAAGAGCTGCTCCAGGTCTGTGTCGCTGATCCCATAGCCCAGGTTGCCTACGTATAGCTTCTTGCCCATGAAGGCCCTCCTCTGAAAGCCGTGGGTCAGGCCCCGTGAAGGTCCGGCCCCGTATAATAGTCCCCCCTCGTGAGGTTCCCATTCTACTCCGGGTGCTCTCCCGCCGTTAACCCCAAATTTTGTCAGCCTCCGCAGCTACGGCCGGAGGCACTGTCTCACCCGAATGCCGACGAAGGTCATGGCGCCTCATGATCCGGTTGCCGTCCGCGGACAGGCTTCCCGATGCTTTCCCGCACCTGGACATGCGTGAAGGCATAGTTTTCGAAGACTTGGTCGAAGATAGCGTTATCGCGCCAGTCCATCGAGAAGATCGTTCTTGCGCGACTTGGAAATCTCAGCCCAGTCTGAGGTTCGACAACTCCCTGTTCGATGATGCTGAAGGGGGCTTCACGGTCGTATTGGCAGGATGGACCGTCACGTAGAAAACGGTAGAAGGCGATCCTCGTGATGTCGCCTGACAACGAGTCCACACAGATTTGCCCAGACGCCAAAGAGTGGCACTCGGGAGGGTTACCGGTCGGTGCTCGATCCACGAACTCGAGTGCCTCCTGGTTGCCGGGACATTTGATTCTATACCCCTTCGCCCCGTCTTCATCTGAGCCGAGAGACCTGAAACGCAGCCTTTCCTGCCATTCCGTTGTGAACCACGCCGCTTGTGCTTGTGGGACGGCATTCGCGATCGGCTTGAACTCGCGAGCCAGGTGGATTTCGATCGGGCGCCCCTTCCGATCGAGATAGAGTCTCACTCGAGACTCATGCGGAATACCGTCCTTGCCCTGCTCCAGGATCAGCGCGTGATGGAGGTGGCGGTTTTGTTCCGGCAAGAAGCCGGCCCGAGACGAGGACTCTGGTCTGCGGACGACCTGGCGGGTGACATCCTCGTTGCAGGTGAACTTGAAGAGAAGAGATCGTTGAAGGGATGCCCTCTGAGCCAGCAGCGTCAGGATGCGATCCAGTTCTGCTTGCTGCTGGCCCGCCTTGGCCATCCCTGGCGGAAGGGAGAGCACTACCAAGGCAACGAACGGAACTCCTCGACGCATGGTTGCTTTGAGCAGCGTATCCCCGGATGACCGTTTCATGCTTGAACGCATGTTGTTCGGAAGACGGGAAGCCGTCAAGTGGTGTGTAACATGCCCGACCGGCAAATCGCGGGTGTAGCAGGCGGGAGCGGGTAACCGCCCCGCCTGTTGATGTCCGACCGAAGTCCTGTCTAGAGGATTCCCTTGCCAGAGGTTTGGGTAGCGATCGCCGTGTGATCGCAGCGCCCCGTGTTGGAGCGGGCGGGCGTGCAGCCGTCGGCCGGAGCGTTGTTCGCGTCGTTGCGGTACTGGTCGTCGGAGTAGACGATCGAGGCAAGGCCGGTCAGCGGAGACACGGCCACGCCGAAGTCATCGTACAGGTCGCGGTTTCCCGTGCAGCCGATCCCCGACAGGCAGACCCCACCGTAGTGGATGATCGGCGTCGCCGCCACCTGGCTGAACGACGCCCGATCGCTCGTGGCGTTCAGACTCTGGGCGAAGTAGACGTACCAGGCCGCGCTGGACGGGTAGCCGTCGGGCGGATTGACGCCGTCGTAGTAGCTCGTCCCGTACCAGACGATGTCGATCTTGCCGGCGGACCCGGCGACGCTCCAGGGCATGATCGCCGTCGCCGATGGACTCTTGTTCACCTGACGCGGCGCCGACCACGTCTGGCCGTGGTCGGATGACCACGCGTAGGAGACGTTGTGGTTGTCGCTGAAGACCGAGTACACGTTGCCGGCCGAGTCCACGCTCACGTTCGTGAACTGATGGCCATAAGCCACGTTCTGGTTGGGGTTGATGTACACGGGGTAGTCCGTGAAGGTCTTGCCCCCGTCGGTCGAGACGGCGACGTAGACCACGTTCAGGCAGGCAAACCCGCCGCAGGCGACGGTCCCGGGCGCATCCTTCGGACCGCTGAAGGTCTGGTAGACGATGTGGCTGGCGGGGTCGATGGCCAGGTTGCCGGTGCTGTTGCTGTCGGCTAGCCATGCATGCGCCGCGTCGAAGGCCTCACCGAGCTGGGTGAAGGTCGATCCGGCGTCGAAGCTGCAGTTCACTTCGATATTGAACGTGGCGATGTCGTGGTAGGAGACGCAGACCTTGCTCGCCCCGTCGGCGGCGATCCACTCGCGGTCGTCCCCGGGCACGATCGCGCCTATTGGATTGAGCGACCATGACGCTCCATTGTCCTTGCTGGTCGAGACGTCGATGTCGGCGAGCGTCAGGCTGGCGACGTACACGTTGTAGTTGCCGCTGGCGTTCCTGGCCGGCGCGACCGCCAGGTCCGTGTCGCCGCCACCCGGCGCGAAGCCCGTGTCCTGGGTCGCGGAGAGGTTGTTGGGTGACGACAGGGTCGCGAAGTCGTGGCCGCCGCTTGTGGACTTCCAGGCCAAGGTGCCTCCGCCCAGGCCGTTCTCCGATGAGGCGTAGAAGCTGCCGTCCGCGCCGGCGCGGATCATTGGCTCCGCCGCACCATTCGTGCAGGCCGAGCCGCCGCCCGGGCAGGTCGTCCCGACCGGCGAGGGTGGCGTGGCGGCCAGGCTGAAGTTCGTGAAGCTTGTGCGCGCACCCGCCGCGTTGACGACGGCAGCCGGGTTCAGGGCAAGGACCAGGGCCGCCGTGAGCAGGGCAAGCGGCCGTACGGCCCCGGGCCGATTGTCGATAGTTCCCATGGATCACCTCCGGAATGTGTTGTGCTTCCATGATAGTAAGTTTCATCCATCCCCGCAAAGAAAGCTCGAGGTCAATCCGGGAGGCCGAGGATGCGACCGGCCTGGATCCAACTTGAGGCGGGTTATAGCTGCAAGAAGTGAATGCGGGGGAGCGCCGTTATGCGGAGGACCTGCGCCCTGGCCTCAGCTTTCGCTCCCGGCGGCAGGCCTCTCGAAGAGCTTCGTCACCGTCGGGTCGTCCATCCGCTGGGCGATAACGATGGGCATGCGCCTCATCTCATCGTCTTCAGGCCTTCCGGCTGGGGGATGGTGATGTCCAGCTTCGTCACCTGCCCGAAGGAGGACAGCGGTCGGTCGAACTCCGACGGTTTCCCCACGACAAGGACGGCGAACTGATCGGGATGGATGTACTTCTTCGCAACCCGAGCAACGTCGTCCAGGGTGACCTTCTCGATGCCCGCCCGATATCTCTGAAGGAAATCTGCCGGATAGCCGTAGTAGGCGTAGATCAATTGCTCGTTCAGGACCTTCTCCTTCGAGTCGAACCTGAAGATGAACGAGTTGAGGATCGAGTCCTTCGCCCGCTTCAGCTCTTCCTCCGTGGCGGGCTTCTTGCCCAGGAGGCCGTCGATCTCCTCGTAGAGCGCATCGAGGCCGGCTGCGACGGTGGAGTTCTTCGTGTCCACCTCCACGCGGAGCAGACCGGGATAATCGTACCCTGTCCCGATGCCTCCACCGACCGAATAGGCAAGCCCCTTCTTCGAGCGCACGTTCGAGAACAGCCGCGACGCGAAGCCGCCGCTCAGTATCTCGTTGAACACGTCGATGGCATAGTAATCGGGGTTGCTGCGCATGGTGCCGAGATGGACCATGTGGACGGACGCCTTGGTGACGTCGTTCTTCTCGATGAAGTAAACCCCCGGCTTCGGTTTCTTCTGGTAGAACGGCTCGGGATCAGTGAAATCAGGGCCTTTGGGCCAGGAGCCGAACGCCTTGGTGAGCGTCGCGAGCATCTCCTTGGAGTCGAAGTCACCGACGACGCCGATCAGGATCCGGTTGGGATGCACGTATTTCTTCTGCCAGTCGACGAGGTCCCGGCGCGTGACCGAAGCGACGGTCGCGTATTCGGGCACGATCGCGTACGGGCTCTGCGCGCCGTAACCCAGCTTGGTGGATTCGCGATACACGATCTCGCCGGGGCTGTCGTTCCGCCGGGCGATCTGGGTCTTCACATTGTTTTTGGCGATATCGATCTTCGCCTCGGCGAAGGCCGGCTCGCGCAGGAGCTCCGAGAAGATCTTGAACACATCGGGGAAATCCCCCTTCAGGCAGTTCATGTTGACGCTGGCGGAGGAGCCCCCCATGGAGGTCTCGACCTTGGCCGCGCGCGTCTCCAAAAAGTCGTCCAGTTGATCGCCGGTCCGAGTTGTCGTCCCGCCGGTCCGCCAGACCTCGCCGAAGATGTCTCCCATGCCTGCCTTCTCCGCCGGCATGTGCCTCTCGCCAGTCCGCACGAGAGCCGTCAGATTGATAAGAGGAAGCTCGTGGTCCTCCATCAGAAAGATCACGATGCCGTTGGACAGGACGTGCCGCGCCGGCTGCGGAATACTGAAGGGCTTGAGTGGAGGGAAGGTGATGTCCTTCCAGTTTTTCGCTTGAGCGAGGATGAGGCCCGAAGGCAGCGCCACACAAAGGGCGCCAACCAGCGAAAAGATGACGTTGCCGAGATGCCGGGTGCGGTTCATGGCTCCCTCCGCTCCTTCAGCCCTTCGTGATGATCATCCCGACCGTGCGGTTGGAGTCGGTGAAAGTGGCGTTCGCGATCCGGCGGACGTCGGCCTTGGTCACCTTGTCGATGCGATCGACCTCCCGGAACAGCTCTCGCCAGTCCCCGTGGAGCCCCTGCGCTGAGCCCAGACCGAAAGCCAGCCCCTCGTTGTCGCCGAGGCCGCGGATCAGATTGGCCTTCGCCCGGGTCTTGACCATGCGCAGCTCCTCGTCGGTGACGTCCTCCGTCTTCAGACGCACGATCTCGGCCCTGATGGCGTCGCGGACCTCCTCGCCAGAATGGCCGGGCGTCGGCACGGCGAAGAAGATGAACAGATTGGGATACTTCGTGCCGGGATAGCCCGGAAAGCCGCCGGCGAACGCGGCGATCTTCTTGTCGCGCACGAGCGAGCGGTAGAGCCTCGAGACTCGTCCGTTCGAAAGTATGTCCGAGATCGCCGCATAGACGGCCTCGTCCGGGTCGAAGGCCGAGGGCTTGTGGTAGCCCTCCGCGTAGAGCGGCTGGGCCTCCTCATGGAGCCGCACCTCCTTCTCCGCGTTCTGGGGCGGCTCGACCGTCCGCAGAGGCGCTGGGGCGGGCTTCCTGGGAAGCCGCCCGAAGTATTTCTCGGCCAGTTGCAGCACTTCGGATGCCTTCACGTCGCCCACTACGGTCACGGTCATGTTGGATGGAGCGTAGTACGTATCGTAGAACTTCCTGGCATCTGTGGCGGAGAAGGAGTCAAGGTCGCTCATCCAGCCGATGGTCGGGTGGTGGTAGGGATGGGCCGTGAAAGCGGTGGCGCCGAACTGTTCGATGAGGCGTCCAATAGGCTCGCTCTCGCCCAGGCGCCTCTCCTCCTTCACCACGTCCCTTTCCTTGTAGAACTCCCTGAAGACCGGCCTGAGGAAGCGCTCGCTCTCCAGGTAGGCCCAGAGCTCCAGGCGGTTCGATGGAAGCGAATAGAAGTAGCCCGTATTGTCCGCGCTCGTGAAGGCGTTCAAGCCCACGCCTCCTGCCCGCTGCACAATGTCGCCGAACTCGTTGGACACCACGTACTTTCCCGCAGCCTCGATCGCGTCCTTCCAGGCCTTCTCGGCCTCCGCGACCCGTGCCGGGTCGGGTTTGGGCTGACGCTGCCGCTCGGCCTGGTAAGCCGTGTACATCTGCTCCACTCTCTCGAGCGCGCGCGCCTCCTCTGCGTAGTTGTTGGTCCCGATCACGTCGGTCCCCTTGAAGGCCATGTGCTCGAACATGTGAGCGATCCCTGTGATACCAGAGACCTCCTGGGCAGACCCCACCGCCGCGTAGGTGAAGAACGAGAACACCGGCGCCTCTGGCCGCTCGCACACGACGAAGGTCAGGCCGTTATCGAGAGCCTTGACGGTGATTCGCTTCTCGAACGAGGCGAGATCCTGGGCCGCGGCGAGAGACGGCAGGAATAGGAGCCCCAGCGCGACCACGGGACTCAATAAGGTTCGCGGAACTCCGCAGCGGTTCATGGGACCTCCCTGGATTTCGATCCGAACTTCACACCAAGGCCCTCGTACGTGAGGAGGGGTTGTAAGGGCTTGCGCGAGACTACCGCCCGTCGCGAAGTTGCGTCAAGCCGCGGTAAACTCGTTGACCTTGCCCGAACGCCGGCCCCGAACGTTCCCCATCTTGGGGGCGATTTCTCGCCCCGCCCGCAACGCCTTGCTCGTCGCCACCCTCGCCGCCGCCGTCTACTTGAACGCGCTGCCGGGAGACTTCGTCTACGACGACAATTCCCTGCTCGTCGCCAACCCCTGGCTCCGCAGTGCCAGTCACATCCCGAGGCTGCTGGCCGGGGGAATCTGGAACTTCCGCGGCGAAGTCCGCAACTGCTTCCGCCCGGGCCAGATGCTCAGCTACATGCCCGATATCCTCATCTTCGGCCTGAATCCCCTCCCTCTGCATGTTCACAATCTCGTGTATCACGTCCTCGCCAGCCTTGCCGTGCTGTGGGTGCTGCGTCTCTGGATACGATGCGAGCCGGCTGCCCTTGCCGGAGGACTGCTGTTCGCCGTCCATCCGATCCACACCGAGGCGGTCTCCTGCATCTCCGGGATGGGCGATGTCGGCTGTGGGCTCTTCTTCGCACTTGCCCTGCTCCTGCTGATGGCGGCCCTGGATGCCTCCGGAGCGGCAAGGCGATGGCTGGCGCGGGGAGGGGCCGCTGGATGCTTTCTCGTCGCGCTCTCCTTCAAGGAGATGGCGGCGGTTCTCCCTCTCATATGACCCATCGTCGCTTTCTCCAGGGTCCCCAGGACAGGTGGGCGCGAGGAAGCAACGCCCGGCCAGGAAGAATCTTCGGGAGGAGGACCGCGCGAGGAAGCAACGCCCGGCCACGTGCTCGTCTACTGGAAAACGGGGCGACGCGAGCAAGCAGCAGCCGGCCGGGCCGGGTCTGCCGCGACGGTCGGCCGGTTCGGCTCCGCGGCGGAGGCGCTCCGCCTGCTGCCGGACACGTTGCTGATGATGGCGGTGCTCGCTGGATACCTCGTCTGGAGATGGAAGGCCCTGGGCGGGCTCGCTCCTGGGATCAGGACGCGACTGGGCGCGAGCGCCGTCTTCCTCAACGCGCTGTTGCTGCCGCTTCGATACGCGGGGTTGACCGCACTTCCGGCAAGGCTCTGCGTCGAGCCGCGCTACGAGCCAATTGGCTCCTGGACGGATCCGCGCTTCTTTGCCGCAGTGGCGGGCGATGTTCTCGCTCTGAGCGTCGTGGTGGCGCTGTGGCGGCGCGGGCATCGCGCCGCCTCGGCGGGCGTCGCCTTTTTCTTTGTGAGCCTGCTGCCGGTGCTGAACCTCGACCTCGTCAGCGGAGGCTGGATCGCGGAGCGTTACCTGTACATTCCATCGATCGGCTTCTCGGTCGTGGCCGGGCTGCTCTATGCGGCGGCGATGCGGAGGTGGAAGAGAACGGCCGTTCTGGGACTGTGCCTCGTCGTCGGGATCTCCTCCTTGCGCACCATCGCCCGCAACCGTGACTTCCGGGACGAGGTCAGGATGTTCGAGGTCATCAGGGCCCAGCGCCCCGAGCTGTCCATCGCGCATTCCAGCCTCGGAGTGGCTTATGAACGGGTGGGCCGGCAGGAAGACGCCGTGAAGGCCTACCGGCAAGCGCTGGAGATCAATCCTTACAATGCCCTGGCGAGCTGCAATATCGCGCGAATCGAGTTCGAGAGAGGCGAGATCACCCCGGCCGAAGCGGCGCGCCGATACGCCGCGATCCTGCGGATGTACCGGCCATTTCCGGAGCTTCTGCACAACTACGGCACCAGCCTGCTGCTTGCCGGACGCCCCGATCTGGCCGTCGAGCCGCTGCGGAAGGCCGTCGAGATGGATCCTAGCTTGTTGAAGGCCGCGGTCAACCTGGCCGAGGCCATGAGAATGATCGGGGAACCTCGGGAATCCGCCGAGGTCTGTCGGCACGCCCTGACCCTGCACCCGGACGCGCCGGGGCTGCTTCGGAACCTGGCCCTGGCAAGCGCGGAGGCGGAGCAGTGGGAAGATGCGGAAGCCGCGCTCGGGAGTCTGGCGCGCGTCGCTGGCGATGTGACGAGCGAAAGGGAGCAGCTCGAATAGATCCGCCGCCGCAAGGGGGCTGGGGAGTCCCCGTAAGGCTCTGGACAGCTCCGTCCCCGGCGAGCTGGCCCGTCTAACTCAGCTCACGGAGATACCACAACTCTGCGATTGTGAGTCGTTTGCTCCATATGGTCTGATGCCGCCTGTGACCCACCCCGGAACGCTTCGAAGGTCCGTCATGGCGTGGGCCTCAAGCGGTTGCTGGCGCCACAGCATGTGGCAACTGGACAGACTGGCGACAAAGGCTTCTTCCGGATCGACGGCCGCCGCGACCGATAAAGGGAGGGGGACGACCTGCGGTGACGAGGACGCGGGCACCTCGACGCCGCCATCGAAGAGCCAGCGATGAGCGCGGCTGTAGCGATTATCAGTGAAGACGGCGCCATCGCGGCTCCAGACAACGACCGCTCTGTACTCGCCCATGCCGTCACCTCCCGGCTACCTTCCAGCAACGGTCTGACTGATGGCCCTCAAGGCTGCGCGGGCATGTTGATCGGAGGGGTTGTCCTCGAGCAATGCGCGGTAGAGCCGCGCCGCTTCGTCGATCTGCCCCTGTCGAGCGAGGGCATCGGCAAGACCCGTCCGTGCCCGTGAGTCGGAAGGCTCCGCCTCCAGGCTTCGCCTCAACGCCGGGACCGCCTCGGCCGGACGCCCGAGCGCCAGCAGGACC